>NZ_JBIPKI010000037.1:0-25739 GCF_044068515.1 Desulfurivibrio nitratireducens | reverse complement strand
GCGGCCCCACCCCGCCCGGCGTCCCGTTCAGCCGGTTCGGCCCGGCCGGCCCAGTTCCGGGTCCGGGGGCGTTGATTGCCGCCCGCCATTGCTCCTTCACGGGGGCAATGGCGGATGGCTCTGATGGCAGGGCAGGGCGGGTCGGCTTTGTCTGAACAGCCCCGCGTCATGGGCCGGGCCCGCGCCCGGCTTTAAGCCCGGCCCGCTTTCCGGCCTTTTTTTCGCCCTCTTTTTATTGTTGGATGATCTCGTTTTGGCCCCCGCCGGCCGGGTTACGTTGCCCTGACCCAGCCCGCGGGGGCTTTTTTATGCGGTCGGGGCGCTCCCGCCCTGGTCACCGTGGCGGCCGGCCCGGACCAGACCGACCGCGGGGGTCTTCGGTTGGTCTGCCGGTTGGTTGGGACTTTGCCGTGGTCGCCCTTGCGGATGCCGGCCATAATTTGGTATGGTTTTGGATAAACGTGCGGCTGCCGCGTATTTCTGCGCGCCCAGGTCCGCCGGTTTTAAGGGAAAGGCGAGGCGGAATAACGGGCAATGGATAGCCTTTATCGTTTGGCGGAGAATATCGCGCAGTGGGGCTTGCA
This sequence comes from Desulfurivibrio nitratireducens, assembly GCF_044068515.1. NCBI lineage: Bacteria > Pseudomonadati > Thermodesulfobacteriota > Desulfobulbia > Desulfobulbales > Desulfobulbaceae > Desulfurivibrio > Desulfurivibrio nitratireducens. The sequence goes on along the minus strand of NZ_JBIPKI010000037.1, from coordinate 25,155 downwards.
GGCTGAAAACTGGTGGCAGTTTGCCGTCATCCTGCCGGCCCTGGTCGCTTCCTGGCTGGCGCAGAGTCGGCTGAGGCGCCGGCTGGGGCTGGAAGAGGGCGGCACCGGTTTGCGCTACCTGGCCCTGCGTTCGGCCATGCGGATCGTCTGGCCCCTGAGCCTGCTCTTCTTTGTCCTGATCGGGCGGGAAGTGCTGAAGGCCTTGGCTTATCCCCACGCCCTGCTGGATCTGGCCGTGCCCCTGCTGCTTTCCCTGGCTTTGATCCGCATCCTGGTTTACATGCTGCGCAAGGGCTTTGCCCCGGGGCCGGCCCTGAAGGCCGGCGAAAATATTGTGGTAACCGGCATCTGGCTGGTGGTCGGCCTCCATCTGCTGGGCTGGCTGCCGGCGGTGCGGGAGACCCTGGACGTGCTGGCCATCAACGTGGGCCAGAGCAGGATTTCGCTGCTGGCGGCGGTGGAAATCACCGTGCTGATCGGGCTGGCGATCATCATCGCGGTCTGGCTATCGGGGCTGATCGAGCGCCAGGTCCACAACCTGCGCTATTTCAGCGCCGCCATGCAGGTGGGGCTGGCCAAGTTCGCCAAGTTCCTGCTGATCACCATCGCCCTGCTGGTGGCCCTCAACCTGGTGGGCATCGACCTCACCGCCTTCGCCGTCTTCGGCGGGGCCCTGGGGGTCGGCATGGGTTTCGGCCTGCAGCGGATCGCCTCCAATTTCATCAGCGGCTTTATCCTGATCATGGACCGTTCGGTCAAGCCCGGCGACGTGATCACGGTGGGCGACAAGTTCGGCTGGGTCGAGGAACTGCGGGCCCGTTACATCGTGGTCCGCAACCGGGACGGGGTCGATACCCTGATCCCCAATGAAACCCTGATCACCAACCAGGTCATCAACTGGAGTTACGCCGACCCCAATGTCCGGCTCAAGATTCCGGTCCAGATCAGTTATGATGATGACCCGGAGCAGGCCATGGCCCTGATGCTGGAAGCGGCCCAGGTTCCGCCCCGGGTACTGAAGGTGCCGGCCCCGGCGGTGCGGTTGCTGAAATTTGCCGACAGCGGCATCGAATTGGAGCTGCGGATCTGGATCGGCGACCCGGAAATGGGGCCCACCTCGGTCCGGTCGGCGATTAATCTCGAGATCTGGCGCAAATTCAAGCAGGCGGGGATCACCATTCCGTATCCCCAGCGTGATTTGCACCTGAAAAGCCTGCCGCCCCGGGCAGAGGCATTCAATCCGGACCGTCCCGGGGACCGTCCGGCGGCACCGCCGCCCGCTTAAAGGTGGAGCCCGGACGGCCGGATTAAATTCAAGTCTTCACGGGCCGGTGGCTCCCGTTTCGTGAATGTTGGTGGGGGAGGTGGAAAAAGGTGAATAAACCAGGCGATATCAACGTGACTCGACCGGATGGCCGCGACACTTGGGCTTTTCTGCAGGGTTTCCTGCGCTATCCCGAGCAGGTGGCCTCGATTGTGCCCAGTTCGCGCTTCCTCGAGCGGCGGCTCATCGATTGCGCCGAGATCTGCCGGGCCCGCCTGGTGGTGGAACTGGGCCCCGGCACCGGCGGGACCACCCGGGCCATGCTGGCGGCCCTGGGCCCCGAGGCCCGCTTGCTGAGCATCGAGATCACCCCGGAGTTCGTCAGCCGGCTGGCCCGGCATCCCGACCCCCGCCTCACCGTCCACCTGGGCAGCGCCGCCGATATTCGGGATATTCTCGATGAGCATGGCCTGGAGCGGCCCGATGTGGTGGTTTCGGGGATCCCCTTCTCCACCATGCCCCTGGTGCTGGGGCGGCGGATTATCGGCGAGGTCTGGGAATCCCTGCCGCCGGGCGGGCTCTTTGTCGCCTACCAGGTCCGGGATCGGGTGGCCGCCCTGAGCCGCAAGCTGCTGGGCAAACCGGAGGTGGAGCTGGAGCTGCTCAACGTGCCGCCGATGCGGCTTTTCCGCTGGCGCAAACCCCTGGCCTGATTAACCGGGGCCGGCCGGGCCGCTTCGGCCGGCCCCGCCCATTGCCCCCCCGCGAGGATAAGGAGGATACATGCTGGCCATGCTGCGGCTCTGGCACCGGCGCTATTTCAGCGACCCCCAGGCAGTGATCCTCACTTTCCTGCTGCTTTTCTTCGCCCTGGTCCTCCACTTTTTCGGGCGGATGCTGACCCCGCTGCTCACCGCGATCATCATCGCCTACCTGCTGGAAGGGCCCATCGCCTGGATGGAAGAGCAGGGCATCCGGCGGATCATCGGGGTCAGCCTGGTGCTGCTGCTCTTCTTTCTGCTGGCCTTGTTCGGCTCTTTCGCGGTTTTTCCCATTCTCTGGAATCAGATCGGCGATTTGCTGCGGGAGCTGCCCCGCTATTTGACCCAGGGCCAGCAGGTGCTGCTGGCCCTGCCGGAACGCTACCCCCTGATCAGCGAGGAGCAGGTCCGGGAGGTGGTCACCGCCGCCCGCATCCAGGTGGGCAACCTGGGCCAGCACGTCCTGGCGATTTCTCTGGCCTCGGTGGCCAATATCATCACCCTGCTGGTTTACCTGGTCCTGGTGCCCTTCCTGGTCTTCTTCCTGCTCAAGGATAAAAAGCTGATCCTGGGCTGGATCAGCCTCCGCCTGCCGCGGGAACGCGGCGCCGCCCAGCATCTCTGGCGGGATCTCGATCTGCAGATGGGCAATTATGTCCGGGGGAAATTCTGGGAAATCCTGATTGTCGGGGCCTTTACCTACGTCTGCTTCTTCCTGCTGGGGGTCGAATACGCCCTGCTGCTGGCCACCCTGACCGGGCTCTCGGTGCTGGTGCCCTACGTCGGGGCGGTGGTGGTCACCTTCCCGGTGGCCCTGCTCGGCTACTTCCAGTGGGGCGCGGGCGGGGAGCTGTTCTGGCTGATGGTGGTCTACGCCGTTATCCAGGGGCTGGACGGCAATGTCCTCAACCCCCTGCTCTTTGCCAAGGTGGTCAATCTGCATCCGGTGGCGATCATCGCCGCCATCCTGGTTTTCGGTGGGCTCTGGGGCTTCTGGGGGGTTTTCTTCGCCATTCCCCTGGCCACCCTGGTCAACGCCGTCATCATCTGCTGGCCCCGTACTCCCGACCTGCAAGTCTGATCACCCTTCCGCTTCCCGCTTCCCGGCCGCCAGCGGCGGCTGGTCCGGCATGAAGAGCCGGGCGGTATTGCGGCCCGCCTCCTTGGCCTGGTACATGGCGTGGTCGGCGTGGCGGAGCAGCTCGCCAATTTCCCCGCCGTGATCGGGAAAGATGGCGATGCCGATGCTGGCCGAAATCTGCAGGTTGCGTTCCTCGATCATAAAGGGCTGGTGGAGGGCGGCCCGGATCTTGTCGGCGGCGGTGAAGGCGTCGGGGTGCCGGTCGACGGTATGGAGCAGCACGATGAACTCATCGCCGCTGATCCGTCCCACCTGGTCGGCGGCCCGCAGGCAGCCGGTGAGGCGGCGGGCCACCTGCTGCAGCAGGAGATCGCCCACCGCGTGGCCGTACTGGTCGTTGACCGGCTTGAAGTTGTCCAGGTCGACGAAGAGCAGGGCTATCTTGCCGCCTTGGCGCCGGGCCGAGGCCAGGGCGTGCTGGGCCATCTCGACAAAGAGCGACCGGTTGGGCAGGTCGGTCAGGGCGTCGTAATGGGCCATCCGGGTGATCCGGGCTTCCGCCTGCTTGCGTTCGGTGATGTCCCGGGTGATGCCGACAATGCCCACCACCTTGCCCTGCTCATCGAACAGGGGAGAGGCGTTGGCGGTGTGCCAGCGCCATTCTCCGTTGCGGTGGCGGATACGGTACTCGTAGCCCTCCTGCTTCTGGCCGTTGACCTCGATATTGCGCAAAAACTCATGACTGCGGGCCAAATCGTCGGGATGGGTATAGAGGTCGAACTTGCGGTTGACCACCTCCGCCAGCTCATGCCCCAGGATTTCGGTCCAGTTGGGGGAGACGTAGGTCAGCACCCCTTCCGGGCTAACGGCGTAGATGATGTCGTTGGCGTTTTCCACGTAGGCCCGGAAGGTGGCTTCACTGGTCCGCAGGGCCTCTTCCAGTTCCTTGTGCTCGGTGATATCGTTGGCGTAGCCGGTCCAGAGAATGCTGCCGTCGGGAAGTTTCTGCGGGGTATCGCGGGCTTCGATCCAGAGCAGGCGCCCGTCGGGATGGATCATGCGAAAGCGGCCGACCCAGGGTTCCAGGCGGCTGGCGGTTTGCAGGCTTTCCCGCACCACCCGGTCATAATCGTCCGGATGAATCCTGCCCATCAGGGTTTCGGCATCGGCGGCTACCTGTTCGGGGGTTACGCCGAATATTTTGCTGACTCCCTCACTGGCGTAAGGATAGTGCCAGCGGCCGTCGGGATCGCGCTGCAACTGATAAACAAAGCCGGGCAGGTTGCGGGTGAGCTGGTCCAGTTTGTGAAAAAAATCACGGGCCCGAGCCCGCTGTTCGCTGCGGCCGGAGATGTAAGCCCGGCGGGTGACCAGCAGGGCGAAGAGGGCGAAGAAGAGCCAGAGCAGGAGGGTGGGCAGGAGCAGGTTTTGCCAGTCCGGCAGGAGCCGTACGGGGCCGTTTGGGGCGGCAGCCGAGGCCACCGGCCCGGCCAGGACAAGAACCTCGACGATGAAGTAGGCTCCCAGCAGCGCGGGCAGGACGGCCAGCAAGACCAGGCCCCAGCGGCTTGCCGACCACTTGGCGCGAAAGCTTATGTTGCCCGCGGTTTTCTTCACTGGTTCAGTCCCGGGCTGTCCGCCAGGCGCGGCCGGATATAGGGGGAGGGGGTGACACAATAAAAAAGGGAAATCAAGAGCAGAAGCTTAATTCCCCTGAAAGATCGATGGCGCACCCGGGAGGATTCGAACCTCCGACCTACGGATTCGTAGTCCGGGATTACCTTTTTCCTTGCATTTCCCATTTTCTCCCATTAAGCTACATAAAAGCACCGAATAAGGCCACTTACAAGACAGAGGCCGGGGCAACAAGTACCACCATTTCCCATTAGTTTTTATCTCCGAGGTGGGAAATAGGGTGGGAAATAGAAAAACAGGGAGGGCGAAGACATGAAACGAAATCCCACCGGAAAGCCTGGTGTCACCTATCGGATAAATGAGCATGGCGAGAAGATATTCTACGTCCGCTTTAAGCGCAATGGCAAAGTGATTGAAGCCAAGGCTGGCGGATCAATCAAAAAGCAGATGACAGCGGCAAAGGCGGCCACCTATCGGGCGCTCTTGATAGCGGGCAAGGAATCAACCCCGCAAGAGCAGCGAGAGCAGGAGCGGGCAGCCAAGGACGCGGAACAGAGCAAGCCGACCCTGGCCCGGCTGTGGGAGGCGTTCAAGGCGGCCAAGGCTGACAACAAGAGCCTGCGGGATGATCTTTATCGCTGGCGGCTGCACCTGGAACCGCCCCTTGCGAACAAGACCCCGGCCGAGCTTGTGACCCTGGACATTGACCGGTTGCGCTCCCACCTTCTGAAGAAGGTTTACTGCCTCCAGGTTAAACGAAACGGCAAGACCGTTGAGACCAAAAAGAAGATGGCCCCGGCGACGGTTAAACAGGTGCTCGTCTTGCTCAAGCGGATCATCAACCACGCTGTTAAGCGCGGCCTCTGTCCCCCGGTGGACCCTTCCCGACTGCATTTTGAATTGCCCAAGATCAACAACGAGAAGACCGAAGACCTGAGCCCGGAAGAACTGGCCCGGCTGCTGGAGGCAATCGACAACGCGAAAGACTGGCGGGCGGCGGGAGTGCTGCGCCTGGCAATGCTGACCGGGATGCGGCGGGGCGAACTGCTGGCCCTGCGGTGGGAGCATATCGACCTAGAGCGCGGCTTCTTGCGGATCGTGGAGCCGAAGGGCGGGCGGGATGCTTCTATCCCCCTGAATGCGGCGGCCCGGCGCGTCCTGGCGGAGTTGCCCCGGACGGAAAGCCCGTTTCTGTTCCCTGGCCGGGGAGGGAACAGAGCCAGCGACCTGAAAAAACCAATTCAGGCGATCAAGAAGGCGGCAGGCTTACCGGCTGACTTCCGACCTTGCCACGGCCTGCGGCACTTTTTCGCGTCAAGCCTGGCCTCGTCTGGCCAAGTGGACCTATACACCCTGCAACGGTTACTGACCCACAAGAGCGCGGCGATGACGGCCCGCTATGCCCATTTAAGGGACGAGGCTTTACAGGCGGCGGCCGGCGTTATGGACGACCTTCTCCTTAATCACGACAGATGAGGCGAGAGGATGCAATTACTGCTAGATTTCGTTAACGTTAGGAGTTGGAGCTTGGTGAAATTAGTAATAATTCACAACCGGTTCAAGGATTCCGCAAAGTTCCGGGAGCCCAACCGCCGATACTGGGGTCATGTCTCGGAGGGGAAACTGAAGCCCCCCCCTCCTGCCAGCAACGGAATGGGCCACCCCTATACCCTGGGACTCAAAGATGGTTATTACATCTTGTTTAGACGTAAGACATTGCTCGGCGTTGACCCGATATTTATTTTGCAGCCTGAGCATCGCGAGGAACACGGGTCTATAAGCGAGAAGGAGTGCTTTTCCCGCCTGAAAGATATTCAAAAAAGATGGCGGCGCATCCTGGAAAAAACCGCAGCTAACGGAGCACAACTCGAAGACTTAAATAACTTCGTGAAAGGGGTAAGTTTTTTTGGGGCGGCCACAAGCGACAAATACGATGTAACGCTCACCCCTCTGTGCGAAGAGCCGAACTACTTGGAGCGGCAGCTCGAGGAAGAGTACGTGATGACTTTTCTGAGTGGGAACGGCAGGGACTTCCGCAAGCTGGTTGTTTGCCAACACTGCGGGAAGATGTTCAGGAGCAAACGCTCAACGGCGAAGTTCTGCGGACGGAAGTGCCGCGATGATTATAACAACCGGCGAAAGATCGCCAGCGGCTACCTGGCGGCCCACCAGGCCAGGGGGCGCGTAGAAAAACCGCTGATCTATATCCGGTAAAAACCCACCATATACACGCTAATTCTGATCTATGCGCAACTAGCTAGTATAGCGCGTTTTTCTGGCATTTATCCCTATCCTGTTTTATCATGTGCCCATGAAAGACAAACACTCTCACTCTCTGTTTGTCGCTGACATGGAGCATAGTCATGAGCAACATCCCCGACAGTTTTGACGAAAAGCAGTTGTGCCAAGTCTTGGGGATTTCCCCAAAGACGGCGCAGTCCTGGCGGCACAAGGGACGCGGCCCCGCATGGTATCGAATGGGCAGACGCCTGGTCCGGTATCGGGCCGAAGACGTGCAGTCCTGGATGGAACAGGGCCGGGTTGACGGGGGGCGCTAATCATGGCCCCCACAAGCCACGGCCCCGCCCCGGAGAGCCTGGAAAGCACCGGGAGCAGGGCCGAACACAAATCACGAAAAAATGTTACCACGGGCGGGCCGGGGAAGCAACCCTTCTTTGACCAGGCGGCCGCCCTTGCCTTTCTGGACGCCCTGGGCGGTGGCCCCTTCTGCTTCCGAACCTTTGACGACAACAAGGACCGGAGCGACCCCCGCCTTGTCACCACCCCCACCGGAGCGCTTGAGCAATGCGGGGGCAGGCTGGCGAGCCTTAATGCGAAAGGCGCGGGCGTTTATGTGGTTGTCAACCAGGGCGGCAACACGGACAAAGAGATAAACACGATCCGGGCCCTCTTTGCCGACTTCGACCAGGTGGACAAAAACCGGCGCTTCGACTTTTCCCTTAAGCCATCTCTTGTCATCGAGTCATCCCCCGGCAAGCATCACGTATATTGGCTGGTAGATGATTTTCCCGTTGAACAATTCCGGGCAGCGCAGAAGCGGATAATCGGCGCTTACGGCAGCGACCCCACCGTCAAGAACGAATCCCGAGTTATGCGGGTGCCGGGCTTTTATCATCGTAAAGACCCCATCCCTTTTCTTTCCAGGATCATCCATAACACCGGCCGGCGCTATGACCGGGCCACAATCGCGGAATGGCTGGACACCCTGCCCGACACAAATGTGCCTCCCCTAAAAAACACGCAAGATCAGCTACAAGTAAAACTTGAAAAACCCGACCCCTACGCGGAAAAGGCTTTTCAAAATGCCCTGGGCGCGGTGATGACTGCCCCGGGGGGATCACGCAATGATGAATTAAACCGGCAGGCCCACGGCCTTTATGGCCTAGCCCTGGTTGGCCGGCTGGATGAGCAGGAAGTTACCCGGCAACTTGAGCGGGCAGGATCTGCAGCCGGGTTATCCGGCAATGAGATTGCAGCCACCCTGAGCAGCGCCAGGCGGGCAGCAGAGCCGAGGCCGGATAAATCGCAAGAATCGCAAGAATCGCAATCGCAACCCTGGCGCGATCCAAAACCGCTGAACGTGGCCGAGGAACCAGAACCTTACCCTATATCCGCTTTAAACGGTGATATTGGGGCGGCCGTCAATGAGGTTTGCGAGTTTGTCCAATGCCCCGAGGCCTTGGCCGCCTGTTCGGCCCTCGCTACCGCCTCCGCCGTATGTCAAGCCTTGGCGGACGTTGAGCGGGCCACAAAACTTGTCGGCCCATCATCTTTATATTTCCTGCTGTCTGCGGATAGCGGGGAGCGAAAATCTACGGCTGACGGTTATTTCAGCCGTGGAGTCGGAAAATGGGTGGCCGAGCGGCGAGAAGAGCTTAAGCCCGAGTTTGCCAAGTATGAGGCCGACCGGCAGGCATGGGAGGCCGAGCGGGCGGGGGTTATCGCGGCTATTCGGGATGCGGCAAAAAAAGGTGAGGCAATAGACAAACTTAAGGCCCGGCTGGCGGTGATTGAGGCCCGCAAGCCCCCGCGGCCCTTGGTTCCGAATCTGCTTTACTCCGACGCAACTCCGGAAAGCGTAGCCTATGACTTGGCCACCGGCTGGCCTTCTGCGGCCCTGTTATCGGCGGAGGGCGGCGTGGTGCTGGGTGGTCACGCTATGGGCGCTGATTCCCTGATGCGGAATCTTGCCCTATTGAATGCCCTTTGGAGCGGAGAGCGCCACCAGGTAAACAGAAGAACTTCTGAATCCTTTTCCCTGGAGTCTGCCCGCCTGACAATTGGGCTTGCGGCACAACCGGCAGTCATTCAAGACTTTGTGGATAAGACAAGAGGGCTTGCCCGTGGCTCCGGTTTCATGGCCCGTTTTTTGTTCGCCTCTCCGGCTTCAACGCAAGGCGGCCGATTCTTCCGAGAGCCGCCCAAGTCCTGGCCCGCCCTGGCCCGCTTTCAACGGCGACTGCGGGAGCTGCTGGAAATTCCGCTTAATTTTGATGAACACGGCCAGCTTGCCCCGCCGGCTCTAAGGATGACCGCGGAGGCCCGGCAAATATGGGTTTCATTCCACGACGCCACAGAACAAAGCCTGAGGGATGATCTGGCCGACTGCCGGGATATAGCCAGCAAGTCAGCAGATAACGCGGCCCGGCTTGCCTGCCTTTTGCATGTTTTCGAGCATGGCCCCACCGGCATGATTGATGCGCAGTCGATAATCGCAGGTTGCCGCCTGGCAGGCTGGCACCTGTACGAGGCCCGCCGGTATATCCGGACGGTTGCGATCCCGCCGGAAGCTAAGGAAGCGGCCAAGCTGGAAGCCTGGATAATCGCGCAATCGCTGTATAAATACCCCTTACAAACAAATGATGTTTTAAAGAATGGTCCTAGTAGCCTACGAAAAAAGGAAGCTATGGAAAATACGATGAAATTACTTGCTGAACGGCACCGGGCCAGGATCGTGGAGCAGGGCCGGAAGCGTTTTATTGAAATCAACCCGCAACTGCTGGAGGTAGAAAGATGAGCCTCCGGGACTTCCTGAAAACCCTTGAAGGCGAAACCACAAATGACAATCGCGGGCCGGTTGCGACTGCGATTCCTGCGACTCTTGCGACAGTTGAGCGGGAAACCAGTACCCAAAAGGTTAGAACGCCACCAGAGCCCCGGAAGGCCACCGGCTACGGCTGCGGCAAATGCGACGCGAACCTGTATCACGAAACCCCGGACGGCTGGAGGTGTTCCGGCTGCGGCAAAGTGTTTGCGATTATCTGCGGCAGCAAGGGACCTCGGGTGCAAATACACTAAAGAGGATAGGCCATGAAATTAACACCGATTAAGGCAATCCGGCGGAAGTGCCTGGACTGCTCCGGCGGGCAACCCCTCGAAGCGCGGCTCTGCCCTGTAGCAAGCTGCCCCCTCTGGCCTTATCGGATGGGGAAGCGTTCGAGAGAATGTGAAACACCCAGAACCCAAAAAAAAGTGGGTTAGCCCCCGGTTTTTGAGCAGGAAGCGGCTATTGAGGAAGGCCGTGAACCATCAAGCAGGGGTAACATCATAACTTGGCCCATCTTGGGCAACAGCACGTGAGGATGAAATGATGACCGATGAAGAAAGACTCCAGGTACTGGCAACCGGCCGAATTGGCAACCCCAGCCGCGGGAGTAAAGCCAGGTCCGGCTCTGCCTTGGCCGATGGGTGGAAACAGGGCGAGGCCCCTCCCACCAGTCCGGCACCACTGCCCGGTCGCGTTTACTCTGAGCAACTGCAAAAGGTTTTGGCGAACGCGTCTCTCCTTCTTGGCCATGAGCGATCTCACCGTGGTCAGGTTGCTCGGTTGCTCGACGAGCTGGTTCAGTTCGAGTGGCTGGCCCACTTGGACAGCCTGGCGAGTTTTAAGGCACGGATTGCCAGGATTTTCGAGTTGGCGGAGGCAGGCAATGGCCGCTGAAAAAACAGGCAAAAAGCAGCGCGGCAAGCCCTTTCAGCCGGGGCAGTCTGGAAACCCTGCCGGCCGACCAAAGGGAGCGCGTAATAAAACGACCATGGCAGCCCTGGCTTTGTTGGACGGTGAGGCCGAGGCCCTTACACGTCGCGTTTTGGAAATGGCTCTGGATGGTGATTTCCAGGCATTAAAGCTTTGCCTGGAAAGGCTGATACCACCGGCTAAGGATCGGCCGGTTACTGTTTCGTTACCAGAGATGAAAGAACCCGGCGATCTGCCCAGAATCACAGCGGCGATTCTGGCTGCGGTGGCGGCGGGAGAGATCGGTCCGACAGAAGCGGCGGCCTTGGGTAAACTGGTTGAACAGCACGGAAAGGCGGTTGAATTGGCCGACATCGAGGCTCGGCTTAGGAAACTCGAAATGGAGGTGAAAAAATGAAATCGTTGGAACGAAGGATAGAGAGCGTTGAGCATGCGATAAGCCCGGCAGGCGTCAGGGTGGTTGTCCGGGCGGAAGGTGAAACCGACGAGGAGTTCAAAGCGCGTGTAAAACCGGGTGAGCGCGGGCATCTAGTGATTGTCACACCGGACGACATCGCTTGCTTGTGATTACCGGGGGGGGACTACCGGTTCGCTCTTTTCTCTTACGAGGGGTTTATCCTACGGATTACGAATTAAATTTGTGGATTATTGCGGGCGGGATTGCCAATTCTTCGGGTTTTGATAATAGCGCTTCTGAAAAAACACTTTCACAATAAATCCAAGAGCGAATGTAGCACCATAGCAAAATCGACAGTCAGATGATAGGCTTAATGGCTCGGCATTGGGCCGGCCGCAATCCAAGAAGAAGACTAATCGTTTAGAATTTTGTATCTAATTGTCTGATTGTCCGCATGTATGACTTCTATGAGGAATCTCTGAAATCGAATAATACTGGATTCGGCTAGATCGTATTTGAGGTTCTGAAAGAATGCTGGTGCGGCAAATCCCCCTCTAAATTCCCGGTAGCTGACTTCAATCGTATTGCCAGACTTACCTGAGTAAATGAGTTCCTTGCGAACGAAGTCCTGAGAGTAGCGTTCCTCAACCTTCCAGCCATCCGGAGAGTTTAGGACTCCTACCCATGTTTTGACTTTTTCGACCGAACCACTTTGATCAACCAAAAATGCTTCGCCTATGGTGGCACTCGCTTCGCTACCGACTGAATAAGACTTAAAGGTCTTTTTTTCAAGGCTAGTTGTAGCACAACCGAAAAGTCCAAAAATCATCGCAAGTGCCAGGAATATTGAGCATATTTTCATTGCATGATCCTTAAAAATTAAATCATCAGATAACTTTATCATCATCATAAACGAATAGAAGCCCATAGAGGTGGCCCCGCTTTTCAGACAGATTGGCGACACACATAAGGTGAAAAGCCTTCAAAGACCAGCAAATGGGCGGTTATAATTCGTAAATGTGTAGATGACCATCTTTATGTACAAAGTATGATAATTGGTGGCCACCTGTCAACTCCGCCTCTGCGTTTTGGGGGCCGGCTTGGCTGTAATAGTCTTTCCGGCTTTTATGGCCGGTTTGGACTTTGGAGCTGATCCGGTTTTTTCACCCAATGCAGCGGTTTTGGTCGCCCGAAATGTTTGAGCAGTTTTTGCCGTAACTGGTGCCCCGGACTTTTGGCTGAGGCGCCGGCGGGAGGCGGTGGTCTTTTCCAGTCCCAGACGCTCCGCTTCCTTCTCCTGCCGGATCCGGCAGGCCAACTCGAAGGCCTTCTCTTTGCCGTGCTTGCGGATGGAGATGGAAGTCTTGCCCTGCTTGCCTTCTTGGGTGACCCAGCTCACCTCGTAACGGTTTAGTTTTTCATTATGCCGCACTCCGACCACCCCAGTACTGGTATTGCTTACCGAAACAATATGCCTTTCGGTACGGACCTTACCCAGACTTATCTCGGTTTGATCACGCCAAGCCAACGCCTTCCGTAGGCTGGAATTACGACCACCGTGCTTGCCATCGGAAAAAAACTTGGTATGGGTTTTGCCCATGAAGTACACTCGAACAAACCAGCCGTAAGTTCGCTTGCTTTCCTGATCAATTCTAACCACATACTTGTGTTTTTTACGCATAGATCTTTCAACCATTTTTCCTCGCAAGGTTGCGGATTATGTTTGTCTATTGTAGTTGCCTCGATTCTAAGGTGAAGTTTACGTCATCTCAAGCCCAATACGACAAAAATGAAAACACGGCATACCAACCTGAGGCAAGAACCATTTGCCCCACCCCCCAGGTCTGGTAAGATGCCCTCATGAAAACCTCTCCCACCATCGCTGCCATCTATGGCTTCAACCGCCAGACCGAGCTGAAAAGTCCCCTGTTCGCCGGCGAGGTTTCGGCCGGCTTTCCGTCGCCGGCCGACGATTATGTCGACAGCCGCCTCGATCTCAATGACTTCCTGGTCAAGCATCCGGCCGCCACCTTCTTTGTCCGGGTGGCCGGCGACTCCATGATCGGGGCCGGGATCCACCATGGCGATATTCTGGTGGTGGACCGCTCCCTGGAGCCGGTCAGCGGCAAGGTGGTGATCGCGGTGGTCAACGGCGAGCTGACGGTCAAACGCCTGCAGCAGGAGAATGGCCTGGTCCGCCTGGTGGCCGAAAACCCCGACTATCCCCCCATCGAACTGACCGAGGAGACCGCCGGCGAAATCTGGGGGGTGGTTACCTCCGTCATTCACTCCCTCTAGGGTGCGGCCATGGCCGGGGTTTTCGCGCTGCTCGACTGCAACAACTTCTACGTTTCCTGCGAGCGGCTGTTCAACCCCAGGCTCGAAGGCCGACCGGTGGTGGTGCTGTCCAACAACGACGGCTGCATCATCGCCCGCTCCAACGAGGCCAAGGCCCTGGGGATCAAAATGGGCGAACCCTTTTTCCAGTGCCGCCAGCTGATCGCCACCCACCGGGTCGAAGTCTTTTCCTCCAATTACCCCCTTTACGCCGATCTCTCCCAGCGGGTCATGGACATCCTCGCCCAGCTCGAACCCGAGGTGGAAGTCTATTCCATCGACGAGGCCTTTATCCGCTTGCCCGCAGCCAGCCCGGCCGCCCTGCGGGAAAACGGCCGCCAGCTCCGGGCTAAAATCCGCCGGCAGGTCGGGATCCCGGTGGCCATCGGCTTTGGCCCCACCAAGACGCTGGCCAAAGTGGCCAACCGGGTAGCCAAAAAACAGCCGGAGCAGGGCGGAGTTTTCGTACTTCCGGAAGCGGGCCGGGAACGGGACCATCATCTGGCCGCCCTGGCGGTGGAGGATGTCTGGGGGATCGGCTACCGGTCGGCGGCGAAACTGGCTGCCCGGGGCATCCGCACCGCCCTGGCTTTGAGCAAGGCCGACGAGGACTGGCTGCGCAAAAGGCTCACGGTGACCGGCCTGCGGACCGCCCTGGAGCTGCGGGGGGTCTCCTGCCTGCCGCTCGAGCAAAGCCCGGCACCCAACAAGTCGATTATCACCTCGCGCTCCTTCGGCCGGCCGGTTACCGAGCTGAGCGGACTGCGGGAGGCCCTGGCCACTTACGTCTCGGTGGCCGCCGCCAAAATGCGGGAGCAGCACCTGCACGCCGGCTGCCTCCAGGTCTTTCTCACCACCAATCGCTTTCGCCCCGGCGAGCCCCAGTACGCCAACAGCCTGACCGTCGCCCTGGCTCAACCCACCGCCTCCACCCCGGCATTGATCAGCCGGGCCACTGAGGCCCTGCGCCGGATTTATCGTTCCGGCTTCGCTTATCAGAAGGTGGGGGTGGTCCTGCTGGACCTGGCTGACGCCGGCTTTGTTCAGCCCAGCCTCTTCCAGCCACTCCGGCCGGGCCAGGAAAAGCTGATGGCCGCCATGGACCGGATCAATCAACGCTGGGGGCGGGATACCCTGCACAGTGCCGCCACCGGGTTCCGGAAGTCCTGGAAGAACCGGCAGACCAGTAAGTCGCCGGCCTACACCACCTCCTGGCATGAGTTGCCGGTGGTTTCTTAAGGGGTGTGCCTTAGGCCTTGGTTACCGGCTGGATGCACTCCGCGCTGTCATGGCGGGGATTGTTGACCAGGGTTGAGACCGGCCAGGATTGCAGGATTTCAGCGGGACAGGGCTGCAGGAGCGGCTGGAGTTTGGCCGGGTCGGTGACGGATTGGTCCAGCCAGAACGCGAAATCAGCGGGTTGGCAGATGACCGGCATCCGGTCATGGATCGGCTGCAGCAGGCTGTTGGCCGCCGTGGTCAGGATAGAGAAGCTTTCCAGCGCCTCGCCCTCCGGAGTATCCCAGCTATCCCAGATCCCGGCCAGGGCCATCGGCACACCCTCCTTCATGCTGATAAAGTAGGGCACCTTCTTGTTGGCGGTTTTGGCCCATTCATAGAAGCCGCTGGCCGGGACCAGGCAGCGCCGGGCCCGGAATGCTTTGCGGAAGGCCGGCTTCTCATGAACCGTCTCGCTACGGGCGTTGATCAGCCGATTACCGATGGCCAGGTCCTTGGCCCAATGGGGGATCAGGCCCCAGCGGGCCATGGTCAGTTGGCGGATTCCTTCGTGAGCGGTTTTGACGACCGGGACCAGTTGGCTTGGCGCGATATTCCAGTGCTGGGGGACCGTCGGCACCTCAGGCAACGCAAAATAATCCATCAAAATCTGGGGAGGGATCGCGTTGGCGAAGCGGCCGCACATGTTATGCCTCCTTTGAGGCCATTAACTTTTTTCTGCAAAACGCAAGACATTAAGGTTAGTTGGACACATAAGTAAGCTTACGCAGTGCTTAGTCCGGATCTGTCATTTTATGACTCACTCTCTTCAGAATAATCATCGTAAAGAGGCAAAGATCCAAAAGGACCATTGTCACGAAATGAAGTGCCAAGATATTTCCCTCCATATTTATTTTCATTTGTGTTGATTAGGTAAAGATCTGAGTAGTAGTCATAATCGTGTTGTTTTTCTTTAATGTCAGAGTCTCGGAGTAATAGATGTTCGGCCAGAATGTATTCAAAAATATTATCAATTAATTTTTTTCTTTCGACATAAGATAACTTTTGGCAATAATCTTTATACTTTTCATTTAACCAACTATCTATAAACTCTCTAATATAATTATGCAATTCCCCTTTCTCGTCGAATGGTGACGAATGTTCATTCATTTCTATTATTTCTCTTAAACTGCCACCCAAAACAACAAGAGAACGATAAAATTTTGCTTTATTGATTTTCATAAAATTATACCAGAACTTTTGGGTGTAGTTGATTCCATTTGAAACTGACACACTTATGTGCTAAATAGCGAGTAGAAGTCCGGGCGCCAAAGACTAGCCGTAAGCGTAGCATTCCATCCTATTTCTGCCACCGACCTGTCCGAACATCCGGGGCCGCTCCTGTATCACAAATGCCTATAATATCTAGCATTTTATGAACTTATTAGTAATAGCGATTAATAGCCATGCGAACGACTTTGCAGAGATCAGACAAAGCATTCTTGACATCTGGTTCAAGCCGATTGATTTCTGCTCTATCCCGACGCTTTGGGTGGCCGATGTCATTACGGATTTTCGTAAACCTCGTCCCTTCTTTATCATGCCGGGCCCTTTCTATATGCTGCTCCCCAGGGGATAAACTCCATATGAGTTTATCAATTTTACCCTGTGAATCACCCGCTATAAAATATAGTATACTATACAGCAACATGAATTTTGCGATTGGACTCTGCTCCATAGCAAGTGCATACATACCAAACAACATGTGGATCTCGGGTTCCTTGGAATTTAGATGAGATGCTAATTCATTGACATCAACGTGGTTTATTGTAATCGGCGGAGGCACTGAAATCGTGAAGGTACTTAACTTGCTCCAAGGCCCCCAACGCAGGGGCGGTCCCAGTTCATTCTCAAGTACCTCCGGCTGCAGCAATGTTACGCCCCGTCTAACAGCAAGCCACTCAATTACTTGTTTCGCTATCAGATCAGTAGTGCTATGTGAACCTTGACTAAGATTAGGGCCCTCCAAATCTAAACGTAAGAGCAGTTCATCCTCAGAAGTTTTAAGTAGGGCATTTACCGAGTACTCAGAGTTTTCAATGATGAATGGTACCGGGCTTTCTGCAATACATTCCTTAGAGCTCGATAGCTTGTATGTGATATGTCCTTTCGATGTCATCGATCAACCAGAATCATTTTGTTTTCATGATGCTGTCTGTTGTATCGGTCGGCCTTTTTCTATTACCACAAAGTACCACGGCATTCCTCTCATTTTTAATGGGCACCAGAAGTAGAGCCACGGTAACGACGCTCCCTATAAATATTCTGCCTTGGGCAAACCTTTAACGATCTTCATTGTTTCCAAGCTTACGGTGATAACCCGCTGAACCAACTCCAAAGGGTAACGCGGATTTCCCATGGTTTCGATCGCCCAATCGTTGGCATCGTTGATGATCCCGCTGGCCTTGTCTGTTTTAACACTTTGCCGCTCCACCACCCAGTCCAGGGCTGGCTTTCCATTTACCACGTACTCGTATGTCTCCAGCGGAATACCCGTGATGGTAATCTTGCTGTTGTAATGCAGCGTGGTGAGGTCTTTCTCTTTTCCCGTCTTTCCGTAGCGCATCTTTTCCACCCGGTAGTCGGCATCGGGCAAATTCCTGCCACTGGTGTCGATCTTCACCGGGTATGGTTCAACTGTTTCGTAGTTAATATGCAACTCAGCAAGCTTGCGGCCAGCCTGGGAAAAAGCCCAGAAGTCAGCAGCCGTCTTAACGCAGGGGATGCGGGGTAGCTCTTTGGAAAGATTGGCAATGTAGCTTTCCCGGTAATCTGGCGAATGGAGGATGCCATAGACGTAGTAGAACAGATCCTCCTTAGTGATCGTCTCGCCTGGGTAGGCTTTTTGGAAGTGAGCTAGGCCCTCATCGGTAATGGCATCTCGGCGTTTTCGACCGGCAATTGCTTCCATCACGGGAAACAAATTGCCTTGGCCTTTCTTGTCTTGCTTGTTTTCATCGTACAGGTAGAGGGGGAAGCATTGGGCGCCAGCTTCTAACGCATTTAAGTCAACCAAAGTGTCGCTTATAAGTGCACTCATGCCGTTCCGTCCGCCCTGCCCGTTGACGCAAATAACCATATTTTCCGCCGATGCTTCAGGGAAGATGCGTGGCATTTGGTACACCATCTCATTGAAGCGTCGATTGAAGTACAACCATTGCTTGGTAAATGGTCGATACAGGCTGGTGGTCAGACATTTAATTTCAAAAGTAAATCGTCGGTTTTTCGCCAACTCTTGCTTTAACGCCCGTGACCAACTGATTTGAGTCGGGTCGGTGTCAATAAAACCATCCACCTTAACTTCCCTCTTTTTTTTATCCAACCCGCCGAAGGCTTGGTTGAAACGCTCTGCCTCGCTGTTGTAAAAACCAATCATGCGCGTCATGTTATCAGCTACATCCAGCTTGGAGGCGTTGTAGCACCATGCGTCCCGCTGTGTCTTGACGCCGCCTGAATAGTTCTCGAACAACACCTTATTGACCCGGTCCTTTTTGTCCCCAATGGAAATAAACCGCCCAAAACTCGTATCACGCTGTTCAAGCCAATCACCATGCTCATCAGGTATGATGGTGCTCCAACCTCCGGCTTCTGTGATCCCGGCTATGCTGGCAACCCCACTGATTTCCTCCAATTTCTTTTCCCGAGTGAGATAATCTCCAATATCATGGATCAAGATGCGGCCATGCTGATTCGCTTCTGGGTTCTTTACGAACAGGGAGATGGAGACGGGAGCGCGACTACCCTCGCCAAACACGTTCCCTCCCTCTTTCCTGCGCCTCTCCCCGGAAGTGCGTGCATTGCCCCTCAGATGAAACAGATGGATGTCCCCGAACTCTTCTGCAAGACATTGGCGCAAACCACCGGCGGTGTTTGTCTCAATAAACCCGGCATTAGTAACAAAACCGATTACCCCGCTGTCCCCTATACGATCACTGGCCCAACGAATTGCCCGAATGTAGCTGTCGTAAAGGGCGTTTTTGTTAGTAGCTGTTGAGCGCTTGGCGTAGGTGCTCCTTATCCGCTCATCCAAGAGTGGGTAGGCCACATTTTGATTGTTGTCGTTCGCACTGGCCTGGCCGGCCGAATACGGTGGGTTCCCAAAGATTACCCGGATGTCGAGCTTCTTCTGCCGAGACCGGCGAGCGTTGTTGGCCTCCAACAGGTAGTCGGTTACCCCCTGGTGCTCACTCATCTGGAAGGTGTCAGCCAGGCAGATTCCCACGAAAGGCTGGTAATCGCCACCAATCAGTCCGTGATAGACGGCCTCAATATTGATGGCGGCAATGTAATAAGCCAGCAGGACAATCTCGTTGGCGTGAATTTCGTTCTTAAACTTGTAGGGCAACTCGTCTTTGCTGATCAGCCCGCTTTGGAGCAACCTGGTGATGAACGTCCCGGTGCCGGTAAAGGGATCCAGAATATGAACCCCTTTACTGCCAAGGGTCATCCCGAACTCGGTTTGCAGGATGTGATTGACGCTGTGGATAATGAAATCCACCACCTCAACTGGGGTGTAAACGATCCCCAACCGTTCGGTCATTCTAGGGAAGGCGTTACGGAAGAACTTGTCGTAAAGCTCCACCACAATTCGCTGCTTCCCGGCAGCGTTATCGATACCCTCTGCCCGCAGCTTGACGCTCTCATAAAAGGATTGCAGGGTGGCGGCTTCTTTGTCCAGGCGGTGCGTTTGCAACAGGGAAAGCACCTGTTCCATGGCAACGGCCATGGGGTTGCTTTTGGCAAAGCTGTACCCCTCAAACAGGGCCTCAAACACCGGCTTGGTCACTAGGTGCTGGGCCAACATCTCAATCACTTCCGCATCGTTAATGCTGTTGTTCAAGTTGTTACGCAACCCGCAAGAGAAGGCGTCAAAGGCTTCTTTTTCCTTGGTATTTGCGGGATTTTCCAGAATGGACGTTATCCGATCGATATGGGTCCGGGCGATCTTGGCAATATCGTTGGCCCAGTCCTCCCAGTGGTGGCGGTTGCCGCATTTCTGGACCAGTTTGGCGTAGATGGCTCGCTCAATTTCTCCAACCTCGAAAGCCAACTTGAACTGGTGAGGTGTTTGGGGAGCACTCTCCTTTTTACCAATAGTTGAAACGCCCCTGCCCGCATCTTGGTTTTTAGTTTTTCCCTTGTGCTTGCGCTGCTTAGGGGGAACCTTATCGGTTACTGCAATCACCTCCATCTTGCGGGGATCTTTCCCGATCAGGTCAAGCTTGTTGATCATCGCATCAAAGCGATCATCATGGGAGCGGAGGGCCTGCAACACCTGCCAGACCACCTTGTAGGTCTTGTTGTCGTTCAAGGCCTCATGCGGCTCAACTCCGGCAGGAATTACCACCGGAAGAATGATATAGCCACGCTTCTTCTCTTTGCCAGCCTTCCGCATAACCCGGCCGACAGATTGCACCACGTCAACCTGAGAGTTACGTGGGGTGAGGAACAACACGGCGTCCAGCGCCGGGACATCCACTCCTTCGGAAAGGCACCGGACGTTACTTAATACCCGGCAGGTATTATCCGGCGGATCAGCTTTGAGCCATTGCAGCTTTTCTTCCTTTTCCGAGGCGTTCATACTGCCGTCGATATGCTCGGCCTCGCAAAGTAGCTCGGCAATGTCATCATCGCTGGCGCTCGAACGATAAGCCTCCACCACGGCCTTGAACATGCCGGCAATCTGCTTTGAACTAACTTTGTGGACTTTGGCTCCTTGGGGTACCTCAATCACTTGACAGAAAGCAACCGCCCGCCTCATGGGGTGAGGGTCGTCGATAATATCATTATCAAGCCCCTGCTTGGATAAGGCCTTCCAGCAGCCAACAATTTTGGCCGCATCATCAACCCTGAGCTGGTTATCCTCGTCCTTAAGCAAATCTTGCAAGCGCCGGTTGATATGGGCCTCTTCCACCGCCAAAACGATCACCTTGTAATCAACCAGCAGATCACGCTTTACGGCTTCGGAGAAGGTTAGAACATGGAGATTGTGCCCGAAGAGCCTTTCATCGTCCATGGAGCACAGGGTAACGCTTTCCTTCTCGGCACTGGCCTTGGCTGCATCACCATACAGTCGGGGGGTCGCTGTCATGTAAAGTCGCTTAGCGGCCCTGAGAAAGTCAGAATCGTGAACCCTGACGAAGGCGCTTTCTTCCTCACCCTCGAAAGTCGCACCTGTCGTGCGGTGAGCTTCATCACAGATGACGAGGTCGAAGTTTCCCAGCCCATGCAGGTGCTGGGCTTGGGAGACAACATCGATGGAGTGATAGGTGCTGAACACGACGCTCATGTTCACATCGTCGTGTCGAGCAAGCATTTCAGAGGCCAGTCGCACAGGGTTGGTGGTGGCCGGATAACGAAGCTCGTGAATGAAGGTTTGAACAGCATCATCGTCCTTCTTGCGCTTCTTCCCCACATCGCTGTCAGAGCAAACCGCAAAGCTGTGGAGGGGAATTTCGCTCGCCTGGGTCCACTCGGTGAGGGCCTGAGAGAGCAGAGACAGGCTGGGGACCAAGAATAAAACTCGGCCACCAGGGCCGGCAAGGTCTTCTGCGATCCTAAGGGAAGTGTAAGTTTTGCCCGAGCCACAGGCCATGATCAGCTTTCCCCGATCGCTACAGGAAAGGCCTGCCTTAACTGCGGCCACCGCATTCACCTGGTGCGGCCTTAAAGGGTCTTTTTTCCTGATACTTACTACTTTTTGTCGGTAGTATTTTCCCCAGTCAATCTGGCTGTTTTCGAGATCGATAAGGTCGATTTTTGATACCGGTGGCTGTTGGTCTCGAAGGGCATCATCGGCATGTTCACTCCAGTGGTTGGTGGTGCTGATAATGACCCTGTGAGAAAACGGCCTTTTGCCGGAGGCAGTGAAAAAACTGTCGATGTCGCTCTTTTGAACCCGATGGTCTTCCGCGTAGAACTTACACTGAATTGCGTGATACTCGTCTGTGCCACGTGTTTTGGCCACTAGGTCAATGCCCGTGTCCCGTCTGTCCAGTCCTTGTTGGTCGGCCCATTCAGAATAGGACCAAACATCGCTGTAGAGATCACGATAAAAGGGTTCGTGTTTAAGGTAGACAAGAATTAGCTCCTCAAAGTAAGTGCCTTTCTCTCGCTCAGTAACTGCAGATTCACGAAATCTATTAAATAGTGAGTATAATGTTGTTGTCATTAGTTTCTCATATCAGGAATTAATGCATCAACTTCATCAAGCCATTTGCACGGGACTCTACAACATAAGTCATAGATCAATTAAATCTAATGTGTTGGCTAAGCTAATAATTGTCTTAATGAGAGATTAAATTTTGCAAAACGATCTCTGTGTCAAGTAAATCGATTATCTCTAGCGGACTATGAAGGATATATGTTGGTTTAGACGCAATCAAACCTTCAACGTTATCAGCACCCCATAAACAGGCGACAGATTTAACATTGGCTGAATTAGAAGCAAAAATATCGATGTCTTTATCCCCAAAAGAAAGAATATTAGATGGGGGAATATTTAATTTTTTAATGGCAAGTAATATTGGCTCAGGATGAGGTTTTTTGCGGACAGTATCATGGTAACAAACCTTATGATTTAATCTAATATTAAAAAATGAGAGAACTCTATCGCAATATGCCTGGGGGCTAGATGTAACAATGGCAAATGCGATATTTCGTCGCTGAATTTCATTCAGCGCTTCACTTATACCTGGATAGATTTTGAAAAAAGGAATGCACGAGTACACTCTACCCCAATTACGAGCATGACGATATGGCTCAGCCATTGAACTATCAATTAAGGTTTGGTCTAAATCAAAGATTAACGCCATAGATTCAGTTGTTTAGCCTTATTATGATAATTAGTTAACGAATTGTCCGGCTCTTGATTGTCAATTTTTTCCGGACATGATTTTGCATTAAATCTATCAGTTACTTTGGATATTAAGTGATCTATATCGGATTTGGTATATATTGGGATGGCATTCATTTCACGAATAATAAGCTGATTACCTTGGATCTGTGCTTCGTTATGAAATTTTAAAGGATGATTTAAACAAGCCAAGATTCTTTTGTAGGATTGACAAAATCTAACAGTGTGCATTGTGCCACCTTTGATGCCGGTTTCTACAACAAAGACACAATCACTAACGCCTGCTTGTATTCTATCCCTTTCAACAAAGAAATTGCCAACTGGACGCTGTTTTATAAAATATTCAGATATTAATAAACCATCATTGTGAAGTATACGGTCAGCTAAATTTGCATTTTCCTTTGGATAAATACTGTCCAGCCCATGAGCCAGAACACAAGTTGTTGTTCCATGCGCCTCAATAGCTCCAAGATGTCCAGCAGTATCGCATCCTATTGCCAAACCGCTGACTACATTTATATTGTTTAAAGCTAAAACCTCACCTATCCGCTTTCCAAGCTTATTGCCGAACGACGTAGGTTTTCTAGTACCAATAACAGCAACACTCGGTTTTATAATTAATGAATTTATGTTACCCTTATAATTAATCAAAAGAGGAAAATCATCGGTGCTTAGCAGCTTAGTAGGATAATTACTGTCCAAAAAACTTAATAACTTAATGTTTGACTTTTCTGAGCTAGCGATAATTGAATTTGCTTTGTCGATAATATCATTCAATGTAGATGCATTATATTCTGGCAAGTTAAATTTAATTCTGTTTTCGTCAATGTAATCAAACAGATCATTGTCGCAGGTTATCCTGAAGTTTAAATTATAAATTAATTTCCTGGCAGTTTTACGGCCAATTCTAGGAAATTGAAGCAATTTAACAATGTATTCTGTTGTTATGTTGGCCTTATTTTCCATAAATTGATGTCTTAGTTGAAATAATTTTGCCCTATAAGGGCATTAGATTCGGGATTATAATTAGTTTTTCCAAGACAAAACAAGAAATACCTCCCATACGGCCATTCAACCCGCAAGGCTCTTAATATTTCAGAAATTGTAACATTAGTTGTTGTTACATCATCAATTATTAAAATGGACTTTTGGTTAAGGTTATTTGAAAAATTATCTACAGAATAGGATTCATTAATTACTTCTTTACGCTCTTTTAATGTTTTCAAGGTGTGCATTGGTGGTGTGATTTCCAACTTTTTTAGTGTTGATGGGACATACGCCCAACCGTGCCTTTCTTCCAGATAATACCCTAATGTGTCTAATCCTTTAAGCCCGGAAGGTTGCAATTCGGAGCTGCCGAGTGCTCGAACAATATAATCAAATTTATTTTCTTGGCTACCAAGTTCATTGCTAGTCCATTGACACCATTTATTGACAATATTTTTGTCATTGTTTTTAAACTTTAGCAACATACTAGAGTAAATTGTATGATCTTGGTTGCTTGGAATGTAGTATACTAAGTGCCAAGCATCACAGAGCCTAAGAAAAGAGTATTGTTGTTGAATTGAAAATAGTGTCATGTGATCCTGCTTTTTTTGTGGTTAACTTGTAATTCCCTTTTCGAGGCCTTGAATATACGCTGATTATGTCACTCACATAATCCAATCTGTTTGGCGTCACATGCTCCAGTAGTGTCACTATCAGAGATAGTTGTCACCTTGGCGAGCCAAGTATTGGCTTGATTGTATTACTCCGGCTACGGCCCTGCTTCGGTCATTCGCCCCTTGGGTATCCAGCCCCCGTGCGGTATCCCCAGCTTAATGGCGACATCCAGACCGGCCTGGTCGGCTCCAGTCTGGCCGCCGGAAATGATTCTAGTCAGCATCAGGCTCCTTACCGGCGATTACCGGCTATGCGATTACCGGCAGCAATGGCTTCCTGTTCCGTGGCAAACTCCACGATGTTCCCGGGACTGATTTTATCATAACTGGGGCAGCCCACCGGTAGATGATAGATTTTGCTGTTCCGGTTGCCCCGGATCACTTGCTGCTCTGGTTCAGGATCGCTGCCCTGCGGTCCCCTCAGGGCGGGATGATCAGCAGGCAGAGGGGTCAAAATCCCCTCACGGCTGTTTTGATGGCCAAGGGTCCAGGCTCTTTCTCCCGTGACAAAAGGATTGTTGTGGCCCATTCTGGCCGCAATACGGCGGTCCCTTTCCAGCTCCCATGCCGATGGCGGAAATTGCTTGTGCCAGGCCATGAACAGCTTTTGCTGCTGTTCCGACATGCGCAGATCGTAACGGTCGTGCATGTAAAAATAAACCCTGGCGATCTTGCCTTTGATTTCATCCCGCGGTTCCGCCGACTGGGCCCGGAAGTCCACTTTAAAATCGCAGGCGCCGTGCTGGTAAGAGGTGTCGGGCAGCATCCCGAACCGGTAATTGCCGCGGTCGGCGTTGATCTCCCCCACCGAAGGCGTCAGGTTGTGGAGGTCTGCTTCCATGATGTTAAACACTGGATCGGTGCGGATGCAGTTGGCCCGGCCACCGT
>NZ_JBIPKI010000036.1:0-25920 GCF_044068515.1 Desulfurivibrio nitratireducens | reverse complement strand
CCGGCAACCCCTACCGCGATGACGCAGCGGCCATCCGGGCCGGGCGGGATTTCTATAATCAGAGGTGTGTGGCCTGCCACGGTCCTGGTCTCAAGGGGGGCTTTGCCCCGGATCTCTCCGGCTGGGCGGAGAGCGACGAGAAGCTCTTTGAACTCATCCATGACGGCCGCCTGGCCGCCGGGATGCCGGGCTTTGCTTCCCTGGGTGCCGAGCGGATCTGGCAAATCGTCAGCTATATCACCAATGGGGAGGCGGAGCGATGAGCGGGGCGGGGATTCTCTATCTGGCGATCACCTTCGGCCTTTTCGCGATTTTTGCCGCCATCGTGGTCTGGACCTTCAGCGGCAAACGCAAAAAAAGGCTGGAGGAACCCAAAAAACGGATGCTTGAGCCGGACGAATAATTTGCCGCCCCCGTTGCTGGTTCGGCTTTTGTTTGATATCCGGCCCAAGGCCGGCTTTGCCGATCACTATTGAGTGACGCTGATCTAAAGGTTTAAGAGAGGTAGGACAATGAGCAAGGCATCAACCCCCCAGGCTGGTCCCCACAGCGACGGCATCAAGGAAGGACACGCCGCGCCGCCGTTTTATTTTAAATTGCTCTATGGCGGACTGGTGGTCTGGGCAATTTTTTTCACGGCCTATTTTCTCCTCAGCGGCTGGAGTTCCAGCGACGAATTCGCCCGGAAAATGTCGGTCCATCAGGAAACGGCGGTAACCCGCTAGTTGGAGTGGGCCCAGGAAAAGCTGGTGCCGGGCCCAACAGTTATCCATCGTTAAAAGAATTGGTCAGCTGCCAGCTGAAGGTCGCCCATGATTCGGCCCTGGCGGCGTGCCGGTCAATGGCTCGGGGCGCTGCTCTTTTTCAGCCTGCCTTTCCTCCGTTGGGAGGGCGTCAGCCTGCTGCGCCTGGACATCCCGTCCTGGACCCTTTATTTTTTCGGGCGGCAACTGCGGCTGGAAGAGTTTTACCTGCTGGGCCTGGTTCTGCTGGCCCTGCTGTTCTTCTTGCTGCTGCTGACCATGGTCCTGGGCCGGGTCTGGTGCGGCTGGTGCTGTCCCCAGACCTGGCTGAACAACCTGGCCGAATGGCTGGCCCGCCGCCTGGGTTTGCGGGTCGAGCCCGCCGGCCTCGGCGGTTCCTGGTTTCGTCGCCCGGCGTTGCAGGCCTTTTATTTGTTGCTGGCCCTGCTGGTTGGATTGACCCTGGTCTGGTATTTTGTCGCCCCGGAAATTTACTGGCAGCAGCTGCGGGCCGGGGAGTTGGGGTCCTGGCCCCTGGGCTTTACCCTGGTCCTGACGGTTTTGGTCTATTGCGACCTGGCCCTGGTTCGGCGCCTGGCCTGCCGGGATTTTTGCCCCTATGGGCGTTTCCAGGCCATTCTGCTCGACCGGGGCACCCTGACCCTGGGGGTCACCGCCGATCATGAGCGGCGCTGCCTCGACTGCCGTTCCTGCGTGCGGGCCTGCCCGATGGGGATTGATATCCGCCGGGGCTTCCAGGTGGAATGCATCAATTGCGGCAACTGCCGTGACGCCTGCCGCCGGGTCATGGCCCGGGTTGAACCGGGGCGGCCGGGCCTGATCCAGTATCGCTTCGGTTGGGATGACGGCAACCGGCAGGCCCTCCTGACTCCGCGGCTGTTGCTGGTGGGGCTGGTTTTCCTCCTCAGCCTGACGGCCTTTTTTTACCTGGCCGGCCAGCGCCAGGCCGTCAGTCTGCAGGTGGCCCGGCTGGTGACGGCCGAGGCGCCGGCGGCGGGCCCGGCTATCCACCGTTTCCGGGCCCAGGTGGCCAACCGGACCGCCATGGCGGCGGAATATCGCCTGGTGGTCCGGGGCCGGGCCGGCAACTCCTTTCCCGAGGACCCGGCGGGGCCGGTGATCGGCCAGGGAGCTGATTTCTTCGTCCTGGAGGCCGGTGAGCGGCGCCAACTGCTTTTCGCCGTGGTCCTGCCGCCGGCCGCGGCCGGAGAGGTTAAATTTCTGACCTTTTTGCTGGTGGATCGGGCTGAGCGGGAACATGCCCCGGTGAGTATCACCTGGTAATTTTTTCGGTTATCCAGCTGATAAATGGTAAAAAGTGGAAGATTAAGTTTATGGTTTATCGCCAGCCGGGGCAGTAAATCTCTGAAACCGGGCTGCAAATATCATCAGGGGAAGGTTGCCTAAAGCTCCTGCGACCTTCTGCAACCGGTAAGGCTGCACCGGTCACTCCGCAACCCGCCGACCCTGCAACCACAAACCTTCCGTGATGGCAACGGGAGTCAGAGGACCCAGACCATGCAGATTGCCAAACCCCTGAATGATTCCGGCTCCACCCGTTGGCCGGCGGCGGCCCGTTACCGTTGGCCCCTGCTGCTGGGCGGCCTTTTCCTGGCCTTCCTGCTCTTCAGCAGCTGGTCCATATACCAGGCCGGGGCTCGGGTAAGCCCGGTGGTCGATCCCGATTACTATCGCAGCGGCCAAGGCTACCATGCAGAGGAACGGGCCTGGCGAGCCGCCGCCGCGGCTGGCTGGCAGGTACTGCTGGCCCGGGAGGGCGAGTTGCTCCAGGCCCGCCTGCTCGATGGCGACGGTGCTCCGGTCGGCGGCAGCCGGGTCACTATTCGGAGTTCGCGCCGGAATGGGGTCAACGACCAGTTCTGGCAGGTGACCCTGGCTGAGAGCTCCCCGGGGGTTTATCAGGCCAGGGTGGTCGAGGTGCCAGTCAATCCGGTGGAACTCTTGTTGTCGGCGGCCACCGCGGAAGCCCGCTTGGATCGCCGGTTCCGGGTCAGCGCAGGCCAGTGGGGGGAGCTGGCCCTCTGAAACGAAAACTTGCCGCAGGGCCGCGGGTTGAGGCAAGCGGAACGGCGCCGCGTACCCCGCGGCAAGCAGGCCGGGCTATCGTCCGAACCCGGGGACCGCGCCAAGCTCAGGTGGAATATCCGGATTCAGTCCGGTTTTACTGGCAGGAGGAAGCGACTGAAGTGACTGGCAATGAGGCGAGGCGGCGATCACTCCACTGCGGGAGAATCCGGGAAGCGTGGTTGCGATGATGGAGGATGACGGAGGGGCTCTGGCTTCTTGCCATCATTGCCGGGATCCTTTGCCGGCCGATGGCGGGTTCCAAAGTGAACGCGCCGGGAGCCAATACCGTTTCTGCTGCCGGGGCTGTCTGGGAGCCTGGTTGATCATCACCGGGGCCGGCCTCGGCGATTATTACCGCAAACGCTCCTGGCAGGATCCCGGCGGCATGGCCGAGGTTTTCGCCGCCCGCTACGATGACAAGATACTGGACCGCCATGTCCGGCATGGAGCCGAAGGCGACGAACTGGCCTTCCTGGTCGAGGGCATCCGTTGCGCCACCTGTGTCTGGCTGATTGAGAAAATCGTTGCCGATCTGGCCGGGGTTTACCAGGCCCGGGCCAATTACGGCAGCCACCGGGTCCTGGTCCGTTACGACCCGGAGCGGCTGACCCCGGCCCGGATCTTTGCCGCCGTCGCCCGCCTGGGCTACCGCCCCCGGGTACTCACCCGGGACAATCTCCACCGGGCCGCCGAGGCCGAAAGCCGCGATCTGCTCCTGCGCTTCGGCACCGCCTTTTTCCTGGCCATGCAGCTCATGGGCTATTCCCTGGCCCTCTATGCCGGCTATTTCCAGGGCATCAGCGAATTTGCCCGCGATTTCATGCAGGTAATGGCGGCCCTGGTCACCACCCCGGTGGTCTTTTACTCCGGCTGGCCCTTTCTGCTCGGAGCCTGGCGGGCCTGGCGCAGCGGCGTGCCCAACATGGACCTGCTGGTCGCCCTTGGCGTCTTAGCCGCTTATTTTTACAGCCTCTACGCCACCGTGGCCGGGGGCGAAGTCTATTTTGAAACCGCGGCGATGATTGTGACCCTGATCCTGCTGGGCCGGCTTTTTGAAAACAGCGCCCGGCGCCGGGCCGCCGCGGGGGTCGATCGCCTCCTGCACCTGACCCCCGATACCGCCTTGCGCCTGGAAGAGGGGCGGGAAGTCCGGGTGGACAGCAGCGACTTGCGGCCCGGCGACCGGATCCTGGTCCGGCCCGGGGAACGCTTTCCGGTGGACGGCGGCATCCTGGCCGGGGAGTCCGAGGTGGACGAAGCGGTGGTAAGCGGTGAAGCCCGGCCCCTGAAGCGGGGGCCCGGGGATCCGGTGGTGAGCGGCAGCCTGAACCTGACCGGCGCTTTGACCGTAAGGGTGGCCAAAAGTGCGGCGGAATCCTTTGTCGCCCGGATGGCCGACCTGGTGGAAGAGGCCCAGGCCCGCAAGGCCCCGGTGCAGCGCCTGGCCGATCGCCTGGCCGCCGGCTTTGTGCCGCTGGTTTTGGCTTTGAGCCTGGTGACCCTGATTTTCTGGCTCTGGCGGGGGATCGGGATCGGCCCGGCCCTGCTGACGGCCATCGCCGTCCTGGTGGTGGCCTGTCCCTGCGCTTTGGGACTGGCTACCCCCACTGCCGTTCTGGTGGCCACCGGCCGGGCCGCCGGCCGGGGGATCCTGTATCGGGGCGGCGATGTCCTGGAGGCCAGTGCCAAAATCACCCACGTGGCCTTCGACAAAACCGGGACCCTGACCACCGGCCGGCCCCAGGTCGTGGCCCTGGTTCCCGCCCCGGGCGGTGAGGGTTCGGCCGCCCCGGCCGACCGGCTGCTGGCCTTGGCGGCCGCCGTGGAAAGCGGTTCCAGCCATCCCCTGGCGGAGGCCATCGTTACGGCGGCCCGGGAGCGGGGAGTGGTTCCGGACGGCGCGGGGGCAGAGCAGTCGGCCATTAAAGCCGTTGCCGGCCGCGGCATGGTCGGGCAAAGCCCCGAGGGGCGAATAATTGTCGGCAGCCGGGAATTTCTTGCCAACCAGGGCATTGTAGTTCCGTCGGCGGCGATGGTCGGCGCTGAGGCGGGGCCTAAAGAGAAACCGGCCGCGGCCCGGGCTCCGGGAGCAAGCCCCGGTTCGGCGCCGGGGCCGGATTTGCCCCCCCTGACCGAAGTCCATGTCGCCGTGGACCGGGGCTATGTCGGGGTTATTCTGCTGGATGACACCTTGCGGCCCGACGCGGCGGTGCTGGTGCGGGAACTTGAGCGGCGGGGTTTGCAGTTGCTGATGCTCAGCGGGGATAATGCCGGGGTGGCTCAACGGGTGGCGGCCGAGGCCGGCATTGGCCGGGTGTTCAGCGCCATCGATCCGGCCGGCAAGAAGGAAATCATCGAACAACTGCGCTCGCAAGGGGCCCGGGTGCTGATGGTGGGCGACGGGATCAACGACGCGCCGGCTCTGGCTGCGGCCCAGGTGGGTTGCGCCCTGGCCGGGGGGACCGATATCGCCGTCGGGTCCGCCGGCCTGGTTCTGACTCGCGATCGGCTCGGCGATTTGGCCCCGGCCCTGGCCCTGGCCCGGCGCAGCCTGAAAATTATCCGGGAAAATCTTTTTTGGGCCTTTTCCTATAATCTGGTAACCTTGCCCCTGGCCGCCGCCGGCTACCTGGCCCCGGTATATGCCGCCGCCGCCATGGCCGCCAGTTCGATCCTGGTGGTGGCCAATTCATTGCGCCTGTCACGCTGATCCGCTCCGGGCCAGCGTCCAGGTTCGATTTAACCAATGGTTGCGGCGGCCGTCAGGCCGGGAGAAGCAAAGATCATGCTGGAATCAACCATCGCGCTGATTATCCTTTCCCTGGGCCTGGGGCTTGCCGCCTGGCTGGCCTTTGTCTGGGCGGTGAAAAAAGGCGAGTTCGATGATCCGGAAGGTCCCAAATACCGGATGATGAACGACGATGACGACGACCGGGAAAATGGTTCCCGGCGGGACTGATCCCGCCGGGAGCGCTCAGCGGTTGGGCCCGACCTGATCGCCGGTACGGACCGCATGGTTGCTTCTTTCGGTCACCAGGGCCGCGGCCCGGTCGGCGGTAACCCGCAGGACCATGAGTTCCCCGGTCTGGGGCGGATCTTGGGCGGCGGCGGACCTGACCGCCAGGCGCAGGCCGGGAACCAGCCCTTGATTGCCGCCCTGGTCGAGATAGACGATGTCACCGGTGCCGGCCAGCTGGCGCTGGTGATGGAGAGCCACCACGGTGCCGGTGAAGGAGAGGGTTTCCGCGGCCGGGAGCGGAATCGGCACCACCGGGGGCTCGGGGACCGGCCCCAGCAGGTCGTCGGTCTTCAATTCGGCAAAGGAGCGGCTGACCACGGCCTGTTGGCCGGAAGCGTCGACGCTGACAATCTCGACAATGGCGATGTCGGCCAGCAGATGGCCCGGGCTGGTTCCCCGGAAGGTCAGGGCCGGGACCTTGCCCAGATCGCGATAAACCCCGAACCGCTGGCCGGGCTGGGCCCCGGGGGCCTGGACCAGGATTAGTTCTTCGCCGCCGGCGTGGCGCCAGCCCTGCCTGGTGCCCAGCACCCGGCCCTGGGCGGGCAGTTCCCGGGTGACCATGCCGATTCCCCGGTCGTATTGGCGGGCCAGTTCCAGCTCTTCCTGGCTGAGGGCCGGGCCCATCCCGGGCCCTGGTTCCTCGCCGGTCCTGATCGCCAGGGGCTGGCCGGAGCGGGAAGGGATACTGGGGAGATCGGCCGGGTCAGGCAAGGCGAGGGCGGTTCGGGCAGGATCATCGGCCTCCCCGGGCTTGGCCGGCAGGGCCATCGGGGCCGGGGTCGGCGGGGCCAGGGGAATGCGGAACACCTGGCCGGGGAAAATCCAGTGCGGATCAGCAATAAAGGGGTTCAGTTTCCAGATGCTGGGCCACAGAAAAGGATCCTTGAGGTATCCCTCGCTCAGATCCCAGAGGGTATCACCTTTCTCAACCGTATGGCGGGTCATTTCTTCCGCCTGGAGAAACCGGCCCGGATCGATGACAGCGACAGAAGCTAAAACCGCGGCAGTGATAACGAGTTTTTTCATGGCTGCTTCCTCTTGTTTTCAGCTAGTCGAAGGGATTCATCAAGTTGTTGCCTGACGATGAAAGCCGCTTTTTTAACCCCTGGTTTGGCGACATAAACCCAGGGCAGGCGGCATCCGGCGGTTTGGCCCGGCCTCGCGGCCCCTGTCAGGGGGGCGAGCAAAAGCCTGACAGTCGGTTCACATTATATAAATGCCCCGCGGAATCTTAAATGTCAAGCAGACCGTGAAGATTGTCCATTGCCCCACAGGCGGCAAAAGGTCG
This sequence comes from Desulfurivibrio nitratireducens, assembly GCF_044068515.1. NCBI lineage: Bacteria > Pseudomonadati > Thermodesulfobacteriota > Desulfobulbia > Desulfobulbales > Desulfobulbaceae > Desulfurivibrio > Desulfurivibrio nitratireducens. Next base: position 18,758 of record NZ_JBIPKI010000036.1, on the reverse strand, counting down.
GGAAGACAGGCACGATACCCGCGGGGGGGCATGGTCCCGGGCCTTGCGAGGGCAGCAAGACTTGACGAAGCCTGGGCTATGACTTTAATCACACTCGGGCGGGTAGGGAAACATATTTCCTTGGCCCGGCCAGGGTTAATCAATATTTTCCGCATCTGAGCCAGCCGGATTGCAAGGGCGACCATCTTTGCCGCCCCCTTTACTGGCGGCGCCAAGCATTATTGGCACCGTAAAGGTAGCAGGGAAGGGCCGCCGGGCCCCGGCAGGCCAGGCCTGCAACCTAAACGTCGATTGGCTAATAATAGCGAAGCCAGGGAGAAGTTGTTGAACTTGTTTGCTCTGGATCCTCTCTACGGCATGGCTTTTGTCACCGCCCTGCTCGGTTCGGGCCACTGCCTGGGGATGTGCGGCCCCCTGGTGGCCGCCCTCTCCTTGAGCGGTCCCGGCCGGGGTAGGGACGGAGCAGCGGGCGGCAGCATCGCCGCCGGCACCATCTTTCACTTGCTCTACAGTACCGGCCGGATTTTGACTTACACCTCCCTGGGCGCCCTGGTGGGCTGGTTCGGTTCGGCTTTGGCCTATACCCAGAACCTGGTCCTGGTCACCGCCCTCGCCCTGATTTTTTCCGACCTTTTCATCATCGTGGTCGGATTGGCCACCGCCGGGGCCTTTCGCCGCCTCAACGTCATGGGTCTCAAGTTTCCCGCGCCCACGACTCTGGTCACCGCTCTGGTCGCCAGGCTCGCGGTCCTGCCTCCGACCCTGCGGGCCCTGCCCGTCGGTCTGTTGATGGGTTTCCTGCCCTGCGGCTTCCTCTATGCCATGTTCATCGCCGCCGCCCAGAGCGCTGACGCCCTGCGCGGGGCTCTGACCATGCTGGCCTTCGGCCTGGGTTCGGTGCCGGCCCTGCTGCTCTTCGGCAGCGCCGCCAGCTGGCTCAGCGGCAAGGCCCGGGGCCGGATGCTGCAAGCCGCCGGGGTCATGGTGGTGGCCATCGGGCTTTACAATCTCTATAATCACCTGCTGATTTTCGACTGGATCCTGGCCGGGATCCCCTTCATCGAAGCGCTCTGCCATTAAGCCGATCGCCGGGGGCGGTTTTTTCCGCTCAGGTGGGCCCGCAGACCGGCCAGATCGCGAAGGCGGCGTTGGGTTTGTAGCCGACCCCCAGGGCTCCCTTGGTCAGATAAAGGGCCCAGGCCCAGTCGGTTTCAAAAAAACTGGTGGTGGAGGACCAGTAGACCTCCTGCACATTGTTGAAGGGATGCCCCGCGGCCAGGGCCGGGCTGTGCCGGCTGCAGTCCACCAGGGATTCCAGGGCGTTGATTGACGGCAGGCGCCAGTCGCGGCGGCCGCCGAAATTTTTTCGATTGAGTTCTCTTATCTCATCCAGGGCCGCTTGCCAGCCCAGCGGGCGCCGGCCAACATTGGCGTCCCGCAACCAGAGCAAGCCGGTGTGGCGGTCTTGCACCATCTCGTCATTGCTCCGAAAACGGGGGTTGGGCGGGCGCAAGCCATGCTGGAATTCCCCGTCCTGGCCGCTGCCCGGACAGGGCATCAGGCGGCCCGCCGGATCGTGGCAGTTTTGCTGGCCGGTGGCGGCCAGGACCGCGCTGTGGCCCCGGACCGGCCAGAACAAATAATACTGGTCCTTGCGGCCATAAAACATCCGGCCGCCTTCCAGGTTGATATACCAGGCGTAGGCGGGGTTGATGGCGGCGCTGGTCGAGGTCCAGTACCAGCCCAGAAAGACGTTGACAAAAGGGTGGCCGGCGGGCAGGGCCGGCTTGCGGGCCTGGTGGCTGATCAGGCTCAGCAGCTCCCGCCGGTTGGGCAGGCGCCAGTCGGCATAACCGAAAGCCCGAGCAGTATTCATCGCCGCCGCCAGTTCCAGGGCTTCCGGCCAGGTTACGGGAAATTCCTGGCGATTGGCGTCGCGGGTCCAGCAGAGGCCGGTCAGGGCGTCCAGCACGATTTCATCCCGGGGCTCAAACCGGGAAGCGGACCAGCGGCGGCCGTAACGGAATTCCCCGTCCTGGCCGCTGCCCGGGCAGGCCATCTCGCTGCCGTCGGCCGCGTAGCAGCGCTCCTGGCCGGTGGCGAGGGGGGTGAACCAGCCCCTTGCCTGCCGGTCGGAAGCGGGATCGCCGGATTGGAGGTTGGTTTTATCAGCGCTCATGGCGCGCATGCTAGCCCACAGGGCCCCGGCTCGTCAAGCAACGAGGGATTGCCGGGGCAGGTTTCTCCCCATAACAGTTGGTTGGACCCGGCTCTGCTTGCCCTTTCCTTACTCGCCAGCCGGGCGGCAGCATGGCAAAAAGGATATTGATTTATCCGTCCCGCTTAAGCGATGATGGAGGGCGAAGTATCCAGCCCGATTTAAAACCCAACTTAAGGCGAGGGAGACGTAAGCATGAGCGATCTCGATATCTGGCCCGGCAAACCCTATCCCCTGGGGGCCTTCTTCGACGGAGAAGGCACCAACTTCTCCCTCTTTTCGAGCGTGGCCGAGCGGGTCGAACTGTGCCTCCTGGACGGCCAGGGCCGGGAAACCCGCCTTAATCTGCGCGAGGTCACAGCCTACTGCTGGCACGGTTACCTGGCCGGGGTGCGACCGGGCCAGCGCTACGGTTTCCGGGTCCACGGTCCCTGGGCGCCGGAACAGGGTTTGCGCTGCAATCCGGCCAAGTTGCTCCTTGATCCCTATGCCAAGGCGGTCAGCGGCCAGGTTCAGTGGAACGAAGCCGTCTACCCCTACCATTTCGGCGAGCCCGACCGGCTCAACGAGCAGGACAGCGCCCCCTTTGTCCCCTGTTCGGTGGTGATCGAACCCGGTTTCGACTGGGGTGATGACCGCCGTCCCGACACTCCCTGGCACCAGAGCATCATCTACGAACTGCACGTCAAGGGGTTCACCCGCAACCATCCCGATATTCCCCCCGAACTGCGCGGCACTTACGCTGGCCTGGCCCATCCCGCCGCCATCGACTATCTCAAGGAACTGGGGATTACCGCGGTCGAGTTGATGCCGGTGCATCAGTTCATCCACTATGCCCATCTGGTGGAAAAGCAGCTCCGCAACTACTGGGGCTACAGCACCATCGCCTATTTTGCCCCCCACAACGAATATGCGGTCGCCAGCGAACCCGGCCGCCAGGTCAACGAGTTCAAGGAAATGGTCAAGGCCCTGCACCAAGCGGGGATCGAGGTGATTCTGGACGTGGTCTACAATCATACCTCGGAGGGCAATCACCTTGGCCCCATGCTGAGCTTCAAGGGAATCGACAACGCCGACTATTACCGCCTGGTGGCTGATGATCTCCGGCATTACATGGATTACACCGGCACCGGCAACAGCCTCAACATGCGTCATCCCCATGTGCTCCAGCTGCTGATGGACAGCCTGCGCTACTGGGTGCTGGAAATGCACGTGGACGGCTTTCGCTTCGATCTCGCCGCCACCCTGGCCCGCGAGCTCCACGAGGTGGACCGGTTGTCGGCCTTCTTCGACGTCATCCAGCAGGATCCGGTGATCAGCCAGGTCAAACTCATCGCCGAGCCCTGGGATCTGGGCGAAGGGGGCTACCAGGTCGGCAAATTCCCGCCGCTGTGGTCGGAATGGAACGGCAAGTATCGTGACTGCGTCCGCGACTACTGGCGCGGCCAGGATCAGACCATGGCGGAGTTTGCCGGCCGGTTGACCGGCAGTTCCGATCTTTACGAAAACACCGGCCGCCGGCCCTACGCCAGCATCAATTTCGTCACCGCCCACGACGGCTTTACCCTGCGGGATCTGGTTTCCTACAACGAAAAGCACAACGAGGCCAACGGCGAGGAAAATCGCGACGGCACCGACGACAACCGCTCCTGGAACTGCGGGGCCGAAGGACCCAGCGACGATCCCGCCGTCAACGACCTGCGCGCCCGCCAGCAGCGCAATTTCCTCGCCACCCTGTTCCTCTCCCAGGGGGTGCCGATGCTGCTCGGCGGCGACGAGATCGGCCGTAGCCAGGGCGGCAACAACAACGCCTATTGCCAGGACAACGAGATTTCCTGGTTTAACTGGGAACAGGCCGATGGCGAGCTGCTGGATTTCAGCCGCCGGCTGCTCCGGTTCTACCGGGAACACCCGGTTTTTCACCTCCGGGGCTGGTTTCAAGGCCGGCCGATCCGCGGGGTTGGAGTTTCGGATATCGCCTGGTTCAATCCCGAGGGCCGGGAGATGGAGGATAACTGCTGGCAAGATGGCTGCACCAAGTCGTTTGCCGTTTTTCTCAACGGCGAGAGCATTACGACCCCGGGTCCCCGGGGCGAAAGGATCAAAGATGCCCGCTTTTATCTGGTGTTCAATGCCCACCATGAAGCCCTGACTTTTACCCTTCCCGCCCGGGAGTGGGCCGCCGGCTGGCTGCGGGTCTTTGATACCGTCGAGGGCTGGCGGGATGACGAAACCAGGCTTGCCTCCGGCAGTGCAGTGGCGGTCGAAGCCCGCAGCCTGATGGTGCTGCGCCATGCGCCCTGATCCAGCCCCCCAGCTGGCCGCGGTCCTGTTCGACCTGGACGGGGTGGTTACCGATACCGCCGGGGCCCATGTGGCCGCCTGGCAGCGCCTGTTCGACGATTACCTGCAGCAAAGGGCTAAGCAGGAGGGCGGCGAATGGCAGCCCTTCGATCCCGATCGCGATTATCGGCGCTATGTCGACGGCAAGCCCCGCTATGACGGGGTCCGGAGCTTTCTGAAGGCCCGCGGCATCGAACTGCCCTACGGGGAGGAGAACGATGCCCCGGAGCGGGAGACCATTTGTGGCCTGGGCAACCGCAAGGACCAGTATTTTCGTGCCTGGCTGGCCGCTAACCGGGTCGAGGTTTATCCCGGCACCCGGCGGCTGATTGCCGATCTGCGCCGGCGCGGCGTCAAAGTGGCGGTTTTTTCGGCCAGCCGCAACGCGACCGCGGTGCTGGCCAACGCCGGCGCGGAACGGTTGTTCGAGGCCAAGGTCGACGGCAGTGACCTGGCCGCCCTCGGCCTGCCCGGCAAGCCGGAGCCGGCGATGCTGCTCGAAGCCGCGACCCGCCTGGGGGTGGCTCCGAAACGGACCGCGGTGCTGGAGGACGCCATCGCCGGCGTCGAGGCCGGGGTCCGGGGCGGCTTCGGTCTGGTGATCGGGGTCGACCGAGGCGATTACGGCGCCGAACTGCGCAAAGCGGGGGCCCGGCTGGTGGTCCATGATCCGGGCGAGCTGGCCCTGGGCCGGGAAAATGTCCTGCTGGTCAAAACCCTGCAGAATCTGCCCGCGGTGGAGGAGGAAGAAGGGCGGATCCGGCACCGCCTGGCGGAGAAAACCCCGGCGGTGTTCCTCGATTACGACGGGACCCTGACCCCCATCGTCGAGGATCATACCAAGGCCCTGCTCGCTGGCGATATGCGGGCCGCGGTGGCCGAGCTTGCCCGCCACTGCAAGGTTGCCATCGTCAGCGGCCGTGATCTCGGGATGCTGCAGAAACTGGTGGGCATCGACTCGGTCTACTATGTCGGCAGTCACGGTTTTGAAATCGCCGGGCCCAAGGGCTGGAGCAAAAGCCTGGAGAAGGGGGCCGAGTTCCTGCCCGAGCTTGACCGGGCGGAAAAGCGTTTAGAGACTGAACTGGCCGAGATCAAGGGCCACGCCGTCGAGCGCAAACGTTTTTCGATAGCCGTCCATTACCGCCGGGTGGCCGAGGCCGATCTGCCGCGGATCGAGCAGGTGGTGGAGCAGGTGCTGGCCGACCACCGCGGCTTAAAGCAGGGCTACGGCAAGAAGGTGTTCGAAATTCAGCCCGCCATTTCCTGGCACAAGGGCCGGGCCGTCCTCTGGCTGCTGGAGCAGCTCGACCTTGACCACCCCGGGATCGTGCCGCTCTATATCGGCGATGACATCACCGATGAGCATGCCTTTCGGGCCTTGAGCGGCCGTGGGCTGGGCATTGCGGTGCGCGATCATGAGTCTCGGCCCACCGCCGCCGATTACGCCCTGGCCGGCCCCGGGGAAGTCAAGGGGTTCCTCGAACTGCTGGCCGGCCTGGCGCGCGGCCCAGCGGGGCGGCCGCCAGGCCGCGACTGAATGCAAAGGAGAGCGCATGGATTCCTGGCACTTCGTTTACGAGGATTACGACCCTGAGCAGGAGGGGCTGCGGGAAGCCCTTTGCACCCTGGGCAACGGCTATTTCGCCACCCGGGGGGCGGCCCCCGACAGCCCGGCCGACCCCATCCACTACCCGGGCACTTACCTGGCCGGGGGCTACAACCGTCTCCAGACCAGGATCGCCGGGCGGGAGGTGGAAAACGAGGATCTGGTCAACCTGCCCAACTGGCTGCCGCTGACCTTCCGGATCGATGGCGGGGAATGGTTTCGCCTCGACGAGGTTGAAATCCTGGCCTATCGCCAGACCCTCGATCTTAAGGCGGGCCTGCTGCACCGCGATCTGCGGTTCCGCGACCGGCAGGGCCGGACCACGAGCTGGCGCGAACGGCGGTTGGTCAGCATGGCCGATCCCCATCTGGCCGGGCTTGCCGTCGAACTGCGGGCCGAGGACTGGTCGGGGCGCCTGACGGTGCGCAGCGCCCTGGACGGGACCGTCACCAACAGCGGGGTGCGCCGCTACCGCAAGCTGGCCAATCGCCATCTGGAAACCCTGGAACAGGATCATCCCGAGCCGGACACCATGTTCCTGCGGGTGCGGACCAATCAGTCCCTGGTCCAGGTGGCCCAGGCCGCCCGGACCAGGCTTTACCGGGACGGAGTCGAGCTCGAGGCCGAGCGCCGCCCCCAGATCGGCCCTGATCAGGTCAGCCAGGAAATCGTCCTGCCGCTGGCTGCGGGAGAAGTGGTGGAGGTGGAGAAAATCCTGGCCCTGCACAGTTCTTTCGATCAGGCGATTTCCGAGCCCGGCCAGGCCGCCCGGCATACCCTGGCCGCCGCCGGTCGCTTCGCGGAACTCCTGGTTCCCCATGCCCTGGCCTGGAAGCACCTCTGGCAGGACGGCGACATCACCCTGGAAGAACATGCGGCCCGGGATTCCGAGTTGAAGCTCCGGGTCCATATTTTTCATCTTTTGCAGACCGTATCCTTTCATACCGTCGACCGCGATGTCGGGGTGCCGGCCCGGGGCTGGCACGGCGAAGCCTATCGCGGCCACATTTTCTGGGACGAACTCTTCATCTTTCCCTTCCTGACTCTGCGGATGCCCATTCTTACCCGGGCCCTGCTGCGCTATCGCTACCGGCGGCTGCCCGAAGCGCGGCGGGCGGCCCGGGAAGCGGGTTACGCCGGGGCCATGTATCCCTGGCAAAGCGGCAGCACCGGGAGGGAGGAAACCCAGCACCTGCACCTCAATCCCCGCTCGGGCCGCTGGCTGCCCGACAATTCCCAGCGCCAGCGCCACATCAACGCGGCCATCGCCTACAACATCTGGGCCTATTGCCAGGCCACCGACGACCACGAGTTTCTCTATTACTACGGGGCCGAAATGCTGCTGGAAATCGCCCGCTTCTGGGCCAGTATCGCCACCTACAACCCCGCCCTCGACCGTTATGAAATCAAGGGGGTCATGGGGCCCGATGAGTATCACACCGCTTATCCCGACCGCGACCCCGAGCGGGAGGGGGGCCTCAACAACAATGCCTATACCAATATCATGGCGGCCTGGGTCTTAAGCCGGGCCCTGGATGTCCTCGACCTGTTGCCGCGCTTTCATGGTCACATGCTTTACGAACGGATCGGCCTGCGGCCCGAAGAGCCCGAACGCTGGCAGGAGATCAGCCGCAAAATTCGGGTACCGTTGCACGAAGGGGGCATTATCAGCCAGTTTGAAGGCTATGGCGAGCTCGAGGAATTCGACTGGTCGGCTTATAAGAAGAAATACGGCGAGATCCAGCGTCTCGACCGTATTCTGGAGGCTGAAGAAGATACCCCGAATCGTTACAAGGTCTCCAAACAGGCCGATGTGTTGATGCTTTTCTATCTTTTCTCCGCCGACGAGTTGAAGCTGCTTTTCGAACAACTGGGCTACCCTTTCGAGCCGGACACCATTCCCCGCAACGTGGAATACTATCTCGCCCGTACTTCGCACGGCTCAACCCTGAGTCAGATCGCCCATTCCTGGGTATTGGCCCGTTCCGATCGGTCCGGCTCCTGGGAGCTTTTCCGGCGGGCCCTGGACAGTGATATCGCCGATATCCAGGGCGGCACCACCGCGGAGGGCATCCACGTCGGGGCGATGGCCGGGACCATCGACCTGGTTCAGCGCTGCTATCTCGGCATTGAGATGCGAGCCAACGTGCTCCATTTCGATCCCGCCCTGCCCGCCGACCTCGGCCGCCTGAAGGTGCGCCTGCGCTACCGGCGGCAGATCCTGGCGGTGGAGGCCAACCACGAGCTGCTCAGAATCTCCAGTTGCTCCTTCACCGCCAACCTGGTTACCGTCGCCTACCGGGGCCGCTACCGCCAGGTTGCTCCCGGCGATTCGTGCCAATTCCGGCTCATCAAGCCGGGGGAGCGCGACCGGGACGAGAACCGGGCCCGGGAGAGCTAGTGGTGGCGCAACTCAAGCCTTAAAACACCAGGGCGACCTGGTCCCCGGGCACCCGCCTGACCCTCGGCGGTTGATTTCCGGGCGCCGATGGGCGGCGCTTGATCTTAACCCTGTTTAATACTTCTCCAAGGAGATCCGTCATGAAACGGAACACCATCCTGGCCGCGCTTCTGGTTTTCTTACTTTTTGGTGCTCCTCTTGCCCAGGCTGAGACGCACCGGTGGGAAGTCGACCAGGATCATTCCAATATCTATTTTGACGTGCGCCACACTTTTGTGACCGTGCGGGGTCTGTTCGAAAACTTCAGCGGAACGGTGATTTTCGACTCCGCCGACATCACCATCGGCCGCTTTGACTTCAGCATCGAGGTCGCCAGCATCAATACCAACATCAACCGGCGGGACGATCACCTGCGTTCGGATGATTTCTTCGACACCCGCAAGTTTCCCCGGATGACCTTTACCACCATCGCCATCAAGCACTTGCAGGGAGACGATTACCTGCTCGAGGGTTATCTGACCGTCAAGGATGTTACCCGGCGGGTCGCGCTGCCGCTCACCTATTACGGCCAGCGGGAAAACCCGCTGGAAAAGGGGGAACTGGTAGCGGGGTTCGAGATCGCCTTCACCATGGACCGTTTGGCTTACAATGTCGGTTCGGGTAAATTTTTAGAAATGGGGGTGGTGGGCCAAGAGGTCGAGGTCCTGGTGGCCCTGGAGGTTCTCCGGGACCAATAGCTTTAGGCTTACTTGATAAGTCTTCTTCGCATGGTTTTGAGGCTCAAAAAATAGAAAACCAGGGCAAAGCCGGTCAGATATCCGAGACTCAGCAAAGGGTGCGCCTCCATTTTGCCGAGGGTCAGCAGGCGGGTCAGTTCGACCAGGTGATAAAGAGGTGAAAACAGGGCCAGAGCCTGCCCCCACAGCGGCAGACCCGAGACCGGGAAAAAGGTGCCGCTGAACAGAAAAAGGGGAGTGACAAATAAAAAGATCGGCAGATTGAACATATCAATGCTGGGAGTGATTCCGGTAAAAAACATCCCGGCCGACCCGAAAGCCAGGCCTCCGAGAAAGGCCAGGGGCACCACCAGCAGGGCGAGGGGAGAATTAACCAAACCAAGGGTGGCGATGACCAGCAGAATTATCGCCGCGGCCAGCATGGACTTGGTGGCCCCCCAGACTATTTCCGCGGTAATCACCTCGTTGAGGGACAGGGGTGTGGCCAGCATGGCATCGAAGGTTTTCTGGTAATACATGCGGACAAATGAAGCGTAGGTGGTTTCAAAGAAGGCGTTGAACATGATGGCCGTGGCCAGCAGGGCGGGGGCGATAAAACGGATATAGCTGATCTCCTCGCCGGCATGGTGAACAGCGCCGACCAGACCGCTCAAGCCGACCCCGAAGGCCGCCAGGTAAAAAAGAGGCTCGAACAGCGGCACCAGGAAATTTACTTTCCAGATCCGGCGATAGACAATGAGGTTCCTCCGCCAGACCCCAAACAAACGCCAGGACAGATCAAGGCCTCTCATTCGCGCAACTCCCGGCCGGTCAGGTGCAGGAAGACATCTTCCAGGGTACCGTTCCTGAAAACGCATCTCTCGTGACAGAATCTTTCTCTGATCACCCGGCTCAGCTGATCGTTTGCTCCGGGATATATTATCAGCCGGTTGGCCAACTCTTCGTGTCTTACCTGTTGCTGCTTCACAAAAGCCACCAACTCCGGCCGGGGGGTGCTCACCTCGATAATAGATTTTCCTGCATAGGCGCTGATAAGTTGGTCCGGGCTCCCCTCCACCAGGATGCGGCCCCGGTCCATGATGATCAGCCGGTCACAGAGATGGGCCGCTTCCTCCATGTAATGAGTGGTCAGAACCATGGTCAGGCCGCGGGAACGGAGTTCTCGCAACTTATCCCAGACCTGGTGGCGGGACTGGGGATCAAGCCCGGTGGTGGGCTCGTCCAGAATAACCAGCCGGGGATCATTGATCAGTGCCCTGGCCAGCATGAGCCTGCGGGCCATGCCGCCGGAGAGCTGGCTGACCTGGGCCAGCCTTTTGTGGCTCAAGGCAAAGAAATTCAACAGCTCCCGGGTTTTATGCGCCGCCACGCTTTGGGCCAGCCGGTAATAACCGGCAAAAACCAGCAGGTTTTTTTCCACGCTGAGATCAGGATCAAGGGTGTTGTCCTGTTGGCAAACTCCGATTTGCCCGCGGATTTCCCGCCAGCCGGTGCTGATATCAAGGCCGAAGACTTTCATGACCCCAGCGCTGAGGGGGGAAAAACCATACATCATTCTGATGATGGAAGTTTTGCCTGCCCCGTTGGGGCCTAGCACGCCGAAGAACTCGCCATGGCGAACAGTCAGGCTGACCTTGTCCACGGCGGTAAAGGAACCGAATTTTTTCGTCACCTCAACCGCTTCGATGATCGGGTCTGCTTTGGCCATCAGGGCCGACTCCCAGGAGCAGGCGGGACCGTGCTGCCGGTGGCAAGCTTGATATTGCGGTAGCAAGATCTCACCGTTTCCCCGGTGTTATCGCTGTCGGTCATGAGCGCCAGTGAATGAATCGGGGGGGGCTCGCCGCCGAAGGCCCGGCGGTAATATTCCGCGATGTTTACCTCTTCCCGCACCCAGGTCCCGGCCCGCTGGTTGCCGCTCTGGAGGGCGACCAGCCGGGCGTTTGCAGTGTAGGTGCTGGTGACGATCTCATCAATTTCCAGCCGGTTGGCCCAGATGAAGTTCAGGGTCCGGCCGGGGATTTCCCGGCCGTAAAAGACTTCCAGTATCCGGGCCCGGGCCCGCTCCCACCTGCTCAGCCGTTGATCCCGTTTGAAGTTGACGTAAACGCGGCCGGCGTAATCATCTCCCTGCCGGCTCCTGGCATCTCCTTTTTCGAGAACATGCTCGATTCGCCACTCCCAGCTCAAAACAGGGTAGTCGGCCAGTTGGCCGGGAAATTCATGCGCCAGGGCCGAGGCAGAAGCGATCGCCAGGGCGCAGACCATCTCTGCGGCCGGATCGAATTCATAGTGAGTTCCGGCCCGGCCCGGAAAGCTGATCTCCTGCCAGTTTTCCCATTGCTCCCGGTTTTCAAAACCCAGGATCAGCGGTTCGGCGCAGATGGGCCGGGCCAGAAGCAAGCTGCCGGCCAGCAGCATCCAGCCGAGGGATACAAGCCTGATCATGGCAATATTCCTCCCGCAGTGACCCACTAATTATCAAGTCCGGCCGGCTGTTGCCGGCAATATCACGGCCGTGGCCCTTTTTGCGCTCCAGAACGGGCTCAGGCCTCGGTGCCGCTGCTGTCCTGCACAGTTTTACCTGGTTCAGGGAATTTTCGAAAACATAAAAACAAACTCTAACATGCAATTTCTGTGAAACGCGAGGCTGTTAACCCTGGAGGGCCATGATTGCCGCCGGGCTCCCGGCCGATTTCGAGTTGACAGCCTGGCCCTCTTTCCCTTATTAAGGAGATATGCATTTCCAACAGGCCAAGCGCCTAATCTTCATTTACCCATTTACAGGAGGAAACCAATGCGAAAGTTGATCAGTTACGCCGGAAAGCCTTTGTGTTTGTTGCTGCTCGTTTCATTTGTGCTGCTGGACCTGACCATGAGCGTGCATTCCGCCAAAGCCGGCCTGATCGGGACCGAGACGGTCATCAATGTCCAGGCGACCGATGATGCCCGGGCCCGGGTCGCCGCCTTCCTGGAAAGGGAGGATGTCCAGCAGGCCATGATCAACCAGGGGGTCAACCCCGCCGAAGCCAGAAGCCGGGTGGCCGCTCTTACCGAAGAGGAAGTGCTGAAGATTGCCGGTGAACTGGATCGGCTGCCGGCCGGTGCCGGGGTGGGCGCCGTCATTGGGGCGGTGGTTTTGATTTTCCTCGTGCTGCTGATCACCGATATCCTTGGTTTCACCAAAGTATTTCCATTTACCCGCTCCGCCCGCTGAGGCCCGCGCTTGCCGGGTCCAAGCCGGAGGCGGCCGTCAACCCTCGGGGCCGGCGGCCGCCTCTCAGCTCCGTCAAAAATGCCGCGGCTGTTCCCCGGCCGGGCCGGTGAACATCTCCGTTCCCGGCTCCTGCTCCTCTTCCTGCTGCTGACCCTGGCCGGCTGTGCCGGCTCTTTCCCTGGTTCTTTCCGGGAGCACCCCGGCCCGGAGCGGGTTTTTATCGACTCCGTTCCCTTTTATGCCCAGGAAGAATATCAGTGCGGGCCGGCGGCCCTGGCCATGCTCCTGACCTGGAGCGGCCGCGAGATTACCCCGGACCAACTGACCGACCAGGTTTACTCCCCGGACTTGCAGGGCAGTCTCCAGCCGGCCATCATCGCGGCCACTCGGCGCCACGGGCGCCTGGCCCATCCCATTGCCGGCGGCGAGGCTCTGTTGGCCGAACTGGCGGCGGGGCATCCCGTCCTGGTGCTCCAGAATCTTGGTCTAAGCTGGTTTCCCCGCTGGCACTACGCGGTGGTTATCGGCTACGATCGGGACCAGAACAGCTTTATGCTCCATTCCGGGGCCCAAGCGGCCACAAGCTTGTCGGCCCGGGTTTTTGCCAATACCTGGCGGCGCAGCGGGTCCTGGGGCCTGCTGGTGCTGGCGCCGGAGCAAATACCGGCCACGGCCTCCGAAGAGACTTTCCTGGCGGCGGTGGTCGGCCTGGAGCAGGCCAGCCAATGGTCGGCCGCCAGCCGGGGTTATGCCGCCGCCCTGGCTCGTTGGCCAGCCAGTTTTGTCGCTTGGATGGGGCGGGGCAATACGCTCTATCTGCTTGGCGATCCGGCCGGGGCTGAAGAGGCATTCCGCCGGGCCCTGAGCCTGCAGCCGGACAATGGCCCGGCTCTGAACAACCTGGCCCTGGCCCTGGCGGCCACCGGTCGCCGGGCCGAGGCCCTGACCGTAATCAGGCAGGCCATCGAACTGGGGGGTCCCTTGGAGGAACAGTTCCAGCAGACCCTGGAGGAAATTGGCGAGGAATAAATTTTGAAGTTGGCAAAAATCATCCTCCTGGCCGTTGGCGCCCTGGGCGTTCTCTTTATCGTGGGAGTGTTGCTGCTGCTCCAGAAGGTGGATACCGGGGCGGTCAAATCACGGATTGAGACGACTGCTTCCAGTATCCTGGGGATGGAGGTCCGGGTCGGTGGCCGCCTGGATTTCGGTTTCTTCCCGGGCTTGTTCGTCAGCCTGGAGAATGTTCAGCTGCGCAATCGAGACAGCGAATTGGCGGTGGCGGAAAAGATTCGGATCGGGCTTAATCCCTTGCCCCTGCTCAAAAAGGAAGTCCGAATCAGCCGGGTGGTCGTGGAAAAGGCCAGGATCACCGTCGAGCAGGGCCTTGACGGCAGCTTCAATTTCCAACCGCCGGAGCAGCAACGGCAGGATCTTGCCGCTTGGACGGCCCCGCGCATTTCCTTGCGGGAAGGGGATTTGGTTTACCTCGACCGGCGATCGGGGACTGAATTCAGCGCCGAGGGCTGCAGGCTCGAGGTCCGCCAACTCCAGCTGGCCCCGGAGACCAGCCCGGACTTCATGCAGAACCTGGCCTTGCGAGCGGATCTCGCCTGCCAGGAAATCCGGCACGATGATTTCAGGGGCTCCAACCTTGCGTTGTCGGCGGATGGCCGGCAGGGAAGTTACGAATTTGCCCCGGTCACAATCCGGCTCTTCGGGGCCGAGGGCAAGGGGCGGATTCTGGCCCGCTTCAGCGGGGCCGAGCCCGAATACGCCGTCGATTTCTCCCTGCCGCGGTTCAGGATCGAAGAGTTTATACAAACCCTGACCCCGCAGGAGGTTGCCCGAGGGTCGATGGATTTCTCCGCTCAGTTGACCATGCGCGGCAGCGAGGTGGAGGAGTTGCGGCGAACCGCGGCCGGCCGGCTGGCCCTGCGGGGCGAGAACCTCACCTTTATCGGCACCGATCTTGACCGGATGATTGGCCGGTTCGAAGCCACCCAGACCTTCAACCTTGTCGACGTGGGGGCCTTTCTTTTCGTCGGGCCAGTGGGCCTGGCCGCCACCAAGGGGGTCCAGTTCGCCACCATTTTCCAGGGCAGCGGCGGCGCCAGCGAGGTCAGGACCCTGGTTTCCGACTGGGAACTCGAGGCCGGCCAGGCCCGGGCCCGGGATGTGGCCTTGGCGACCGGAGAGAACCGCCTCGCCCTCCAGGGAAAACTTGATTTAGTCAACGAGCGCTTTGACAACTTGACCATCGCTCTGCTGGATGACCGGGGCTGTGCCGTGGTAAAGCAGCAAATCCACGGGCCCTTCCAGGCCCCGGTGGTGGAACAGCCGAGCATTATCGCCTCTCTTACCGGCCCGGTCCGCAGATTGTTGCAACGGGGAGCGAGACTGTTTCCCGGGGGAGAGTGCGAAGTTTTCTACACCGGTTCGGTGGCGCCCCCGGCGCCTTGAGCCACGCCGGCCAATCCTCCGGATGGCCCCGGACATCCCGCCGGGTTTTCCCCCTGTCCCCAGCTCCCGCGGTTCATCGGCAACCCGGCGTTGTGCCCCCCGACCGGCCGGCTCTCTCGCTCCGGGTAAATCATAACCACTTCGATCACCACTGGATAAAAAATAACCAGGTCAACCACTCGCCCAGGCGGCAAGTTGTCAGCCGGCGGTGATCGGCTTCGCCTCAAGTATTACTCTGTTGCAGTGACTTGACTTGGTTGCGGCAGGGTATGGCACGAATTTTGATTACTATATTTCCCAGGATAGGGATCAACTTACGGGTCCGCCTTCCCGGGGAGGCGGGCGAAAATTTCACCAGGAGATATAACCGATGAAAAGTTTAACCGGAATTTTCCCCTTGGCCTTGCTGGCGGTACTGGTATTCAGGCCCGATGAAGTATTGGCTTTTGGCGGTTATGGCGGCAGTTCCGGCTGGTGCGGCTTCGGTAGCTGGTTCGGACCGGGAGCCGGTCCCATGGGCTGGTTCGGCATGTTGCTGATGATACTGTTCTGGGCCCTGGTATTATGGGCTATTATCGCCCTGTTGCGGGGGATATGGCGCTTTGCCGGTTCGGGGAGCGGTCGGAATGGCCCGGTTGCCGGCGATGACCGCGCCCTGACTATGTTGCGGGAGAGTTTTGCCCGCGGCGAGATCGATGAGGCCGAATTCAACGCCCGCAAACAGGCCTTGGGGCACTGAAAAAACCTGTGCTCAAGTTGATCCGCCAGCCGGTGTCATAACCAGTCCACCGGCTGGCGTTTCGCCAGTCGATCGGCGGAATTTGACCCTCCGGGAAGGACCATCTTTTCCTTGTTGCAATCCCCGTCACACTGCCGTTCCTGCTGGTGAATCCCGCCCACTCCGGTTTATCGCGGTTGGTCCGAACCGCTTCAGGGGGCGAGATATTGCCGCAGCATCTGCCGGGCCGGGGCGGAGTCCCAGGGAACCGCGCCGACAATTTTTTCCCGCAGGACCCCCTGGCGGTCAATGATGTAGGTTTCCGGCACCCCGGTCAGGCCGTAAGCCTGGGCCACCTTGGCCTTGGGGTCGACCAGGAGGGGGAAATCAGCGCCGATGCGGGCGGTCAGATTGGCGGCCAGGACCGGGTCGTCGCTGTAGAGGACGGTCAGCACCTTGAACTGATCTTGGGGAAAGTCGGTGTGGAGCCTTTGGATATAGGGCAATTCTTCCCGGCAGGAAGGGCACCAGGTGGCCCAGAAGTGGAGAAACACCACCTGACCTTTTAGTTCGGCCAGCTCCCAGTTGCGGCCCTGGGTATCGACCAGCTTGAAGTCCGGCGCCGGTTCGCCTACTTCCGCGACCTCCCGGCTGCAGGCGGCCAGCAGGAAAAACAGGCAAAGCATCGCTGCCAAAGATAAAAATCTCTTCATAAAAAAAGGCTCCCGGATTGTGGGGGGATTGAATATTTAACCGCCGGCGTTGCTGGGCGCTGATCCGGCCCCGGGCGGCTCGAGGTATTCTTAACATGACAGCCGTCCTTGCCGCTGGTTCCCTTCTTTCTGCGGGCAGGATAAAGAGAAGCGGGGGGTGGACCCAACCGGCGCCGCTCTGTTGCCAGGGCCGGGTCGCTGGGGTATAGATTCAACACAGTCGGCAGCGCCGCCCCTTCTGATAAGGGACCAACCCCGGCCCGATTAGGGGCGCCGGCCGCAGCCGCCGGCTCCGGGGCCGACCTCGAGCTTCCCGGGCCCGGGACATAAGAACCGGACCGGGGACCAATCAAGCCAACCCAGAGGACCGAAGCATGAAAAAAATCAGCCAGTACTTTCTCCAGGGCCTGCTCATTCTGGTGCCGGGGGTGGTCACGGTTTACGTGGTCTACCTGGTTTTTACCAAGATCGATGGCATTTTCCCCTTTGCCTTGCCGGGGGCCGGTTTTCTGCTGACCATCGGGATGATTCTGGCCGTGGGGTTTGTGACCTCCAACCTGCTGGCCCACCGGCTGGTCGCCCTGGTGGACCGTCTTTTCGCCCGGTTGCCCCTGGTGGCCCTGCTCTACACCTCCATCAAGGACCTGGTCAACGCCTTTGTCGGCGACAAAAAGAGCTTCAACAAGCCGGTGGAGGTGGCCCTGGACGCGGACCACCAGGTGCGGGTGCTGGGTTTCATTACCCGGGACGAGTTGCAAAACCTGGGGCTGGCCGATAGTGTCGCCGTCTATCTGCCCCAGTCCTACAATTTCGCCGGCAACCTGCTCATCGTCGCCCGCGACCGGGTAACTCCCCTGGCCGCCGATCCGGCTGAAATCATGAAGCTCATCGTCTCCGGCGGAGTTTCCTCCCGCTAAGTCCGGCCTTTCCCGCCAGCCGGCCGCGGCTGCCCCCAGCGGCGCCGGCGTCCGCGGGCCGCTGGGGTGCTTGACATTTTGTTCCGGTTTGCCGGGTTCAGCTTGAGGTGAGCTTGGCCAGGTTGGCGTTGACGAAATCCCAGTTGACCAGCTTTTCCAGGAAAGTGGCCATGTAGTCGGGGCGGCGGTTCTGGTAGTCCAGGTAGTAGGCGTGCTCCCAGACATCCATGGTCAGCAGGGGCACCATGCCCCGGGTCAGGGGGTTTTCGGCGTTGGGGGTTTTGGTCACCCCGAGCTTGCCCTCGGCCAGAACCAGCCAGGCCCAGCCGCTGCCGAACTGGGTGGCCCCGGCATTCTTGAATTCGGCGACAAATTGGTCAAAGCCGCCCAGGTCGGCCTTGATCAACTCGGCAATCCTGCCGCCGGGCTGGCCGCCGCCCCCGGGCTTCATCCCCTGCCAGTAGAAAGAGTGGTTCCAGACCTGGGCCACATTGTTGAATATGCCGGCCTTGCCGGCATCGTCGGCGGTTCGCCGCATGATTTCCTCCATGGCCAGGCCGGCAAGGTCGCTGTCCGCCAGCAGTTTGTTGCCGTTGTCCACGTAAGCCTGGTGATGCTTGCCGTAGTGAAACTCCAGGGTCCGGGCGCTGAGGTGGGGCTCCAGGGCGTTGAGGGCATAGGGCAGTCCGGGCAGTTTCAGACTCATGATAGTTTTCCTCCTTGTAATAATCTGTCGGGGCGCGGCTCTGTTAAAAGCATAGCAGGCGGCGAGGGCTTGTCAAGTTCCGTTCCCCGGCCCGGATTCAGTCTCCGTCCCGGCGGCCGGCGGCCCTGACCAGGGACTGGAAAAGCCGCTGCTGGACTTCCTTCTGGGGCAGGTACTCGGGATGCCACTGGACCCCGAGGCACCAGCGGTCGGTGGCTTCGATGGCCTGGACAATCCCGTTGTCCTCGCGGGCGCAGACCTTTAGATTCCGGCCCAAAGCGGCGACGGCCTGATCGTGCAAGGCGTTGACCAGCAGGGTCTCGGCCCCGGTAATCCGGGCCAAGCGGGAATCGGCCTCCAGGCTGACCCGCTTCACCGGCAGCAGGCTGCGGACCCGGGGGGTTTCCACGTAGAATCCCTCCAGGTTGCGATTCAGGTTGCCGCCGCGAACCACGTTGATCAGTTGCATGCCGCGACAGATCCCCAGAATGGGCTTGTCGGCGGCCAGGGCCCGGCCGATCAGCTCTTTTTCCAGCGCGTCGCGCTTCAGATCCAGGGTGCCCCCGTGGGACTGGAACAGCAGCCGCAACAACCAGAGCAGGGGGTAAAAGACATAACCAAACAATCGCTGGGTCAGGTTGCTTTCAGCCGCCCGAATTTCATCGGCATGGGGGCTTTCACCATTTTCGTAGAGTTCGGGGTCCACGTCGGCGCCGCCG
>NZ_JBIPKI010000035.1:0-26299 GCF_044068515.1 Desulfurivibrio nitratireducens | reverse complement strand
CAGATTGTCAGCGATGTCGTGGCACAAAAAACCGTTATCGATGTCCTGGCACTCAACACTTAGCAGTTAAAAGGTTGTCCTGCACTTCCCATTAGTATTCATTCCCCGTTCTGCAAGGAGAAAAACATGACTCTGGTGGTGGCCTCCGGGCTGTCGAAGATCTATCGCAGCGGTGATATCGATATCGCGGCGGTGCGCAGCGTCGACTTTGCCATCAAAGCTGGTGCTTTTGTCGCCTTTGTCGGCCCGTCGGGCAGCGGCAAGAGCACCCTGCTCAACATGATCGGCTGTCTGGATAAGCCCAGCAGCGGCATGTTGCGTGTGCTGGATGTTGAGGTGGCGGGGCTGAGCCGGCGCGAGGCGGCCCGCTTTCGCGGCGAGCACCTGGGCTTCATCTTTCAGGATTTCAACCTGATCCCGGTCTTGAGCTCGGCAGAGAACATCGAGTATCCGTTGATGATGGTACAGAACTGGCCGGCGGGCAAACGGCGCGAACGGGTGGCGGAGCTGCTGGAGGCGGCGGGGATCACCGAGCAGGCTGACAAGCGCCCCGATCAGCTCTCCGGCGGGCAGAAGCAGCGTGTCGCAGTGGCGCGTGCCCTCGCCTCGCGGCCCAAACTGGTGCTGGCGGATGAGCCGACCGCCAACCTCGACAAGGAGACCGCCCGACGCATCATCACGCTGATGAAGAAGATGCGTGACGAGTTCGGCACGACCTTCATCTTCTCCACTCACGATCCCCGCATTGTAGATGAGGCGGAACACCTGTTCGCCCTCGAGGACGGCAGTCTGGTCAGCTCGACGGGAGGTGCCCAATGAACAAAATATTGCGTCTATCGGCACGCAATGTGACCCGCTACTGGCGGCGCAGCCTGCTGACCTCGAGCCTGATCGTGCTGGGCATGGTGGCGGTGCTGTCGTTCGTCGCGGTCTCGGCCTCGTTCAAGAACATCATGATCGGCCAAATCACCGATTCGATGCTGGGGCACCTCCAGGTGCATAAGCGCGGCTACGTCGCCTCGCTGGAAAACCTGCCGCTCAATCTCAACCTGGCGCCGAAGCAGCTGCAGGAAGTGGAACAGGTGCTGGCAGGCATGGACGAGGTGGCGGCAGTGACGCCGCGCCTGAAGTTCGGCGCGATGTTCAGCAATTTTGTCGAGACCACCAGCATCCGTTTGAACGGCGTGCTGCCGGAACGGGAGATGGCGGCGATGCCGCTGCTGGCCGGTCGCATGGTCGAGGGCGAAACCGCCGGCCTGCTGGCCCCGGGGGAACTGCTGATCCCGCAGTTATTGGCCCGCGGCATGAAGGTCGAGGTGGGTGATACCGTGGTGCTCGTGGCCACCAATGTCGACGGTTCGGTCAACGGCCGTACCTTCGTGGTGCGCGGTATCCTGGAGGCGGTCACCGGCCCGGGCGGGCGCGATGGCTACCTGCACATGGACGATGCCCGCGAGTTGCTGCGCCTGGAGCAGGCCGAGATCAACGAGATCGCCCTGCGCCTGCACGAGCCGGAACGGCTTGAGCTAGTCAAGACACGGCTGGAACAGGCCCTGGCCACCATGCGCACCCCCGCCGGTATGTCCCTGCTGGAGGTGCATGGCTGGGATCAGCTCGCCCCTTTCGCCAACATCGTCCGCATGATCGATCTGCTCGATCTCTTTATCCGTGTCATGTTGGTCGGCATTGTATTGATCGCGGTGATGAACGTTATGCTCATGGCGGTCTACGAGCGGGTGCGCGAGATCGGCACCATCGCGGCAATGGGCACGCAACCGGGCCGCATCATGATGCTCTTTGTCGGCGAAGGAGTGCTGCTGGCGGTGATCGGCACTGTGGTCGGCACCCTGATCAGCCTGACTATCGTGCAGGCGCTGAACATCTGGCAGGTCAGCTTCGCCTTCGGGCGGCAGCACGTCGTGCTGGCTCCCTCGCTGGCGCCGGGGGAGATCTTCGCCATAGGTGCCATCGTCATCCTGGTGGCCGCCGTGGCCAGCCTGCAGCCGGCCTGGAAGGCGGCCCGCATGGACCCGATTACTGCCTTGCGACACACCTGACAGAGGTGCACCATGAAACACAAAGGAAAGCCTGTTTTCCCGCTCCTGGCATGGGTTCTGGTCGGGCTGCTCATCTCGACCAACGCTATTGCGGCCGAGTGGCGCTGGGCGGTCGCCGCCGAGGCGCCAGTGGCAGACAGCCCCATCAGTGCGGTGGCGGCACGCGCCCCGTATATCCTGATCTTTGATGAACAGGGCGCGCTGCTCGAGGCCTTTACCAATCCGGTGGCCGACGCACCACGTGATGCCGGCACCAGGCTGGCGGAGGTGCTGTCCGAGCAGGGAGTAGAGGTATTGGTGGCAGGCAAGATTGGTCCGAAACTGGCCCAGGCCCTGCGCACCCGTGAGATCCGCGGGATCACCGCGCAAGGCGAGGCCTCGCAGGCACTGGAGGTGGCTCAGCCATGAAGGGATTCCTGACAACAGCCTGGCTGGGCGCCGTGCTGTGGCTGCTGGCACCGGCTCCGCTCTGGGCGATCAACGCCGATGCCTTGCTGGAGGAGGTGGATCGGCGACTGCAGCCTTCTTCGTACGAGATGTACCGCAAGATCATCAATATCGAACCGGATGGGCGGCACCGGGAATTCGTGTTCTACACCGTGCGCAAGGGAACCGACAAGATGGCCGCCGTCTTTCTCGACCCACCCTCGGAACGCGGTCGCAGCACGCTGCGCCTGGGCGAGAACATGTGGCTCTATATCCCCGCGGTGGGCCGCCCGATCCGCATCACCAGCCTGCAGTCGGTGACCGGTGGGATCTTCAGCAATAGCGATATTCTGCGCCTCGATTTCAGTGTCGAGTACACCGCCACGCTGCTGGAGGAGGACGAGCGACACTATGTGCTGGAACTCGCCGCCCGTAGCCCGGCGGTGGCCTATGACCGGCTGAAGATGTGGGTGGACAGGGAAACCATCTCGCCGCTCACCATCGAGGCATACGCCGCGAGCGGTCTGCTGATCAAGACCCTGCAATACAGCAACATCATCGATTTCGGCAATGGCGTGGTTCGTCCCGCTACGCTGGAGACCACCAGTCCGCTGCAGGAGGGCTACCGCTCGGTGATGTTGTTCTCGGGTATACGACCGCGCGAGCTTCCGGATGAGATCTTCACCCTGAGCTTCATGCCCAGGATCGGAGAGATGCGCCAATGACAAAAGGCCTGCCTTGGCTGCTGTGGCTGTTATGGCTTCCGGCCGGCAGCCTGGCCGCCGCCGAGATGGAATTCACCTTCGACCCTGCCGCCTATGAGCGGCCTCCTTGGGAAGTGGGGGGTTATCTGGAACTGGGGGCCGAATACCTGCGCCTCAATCGCGACGCTACCGCGACACGTTTGGCCTACCGGGATGGCGGCATCCCGGACAGCCTAAATCGCTACCGCGGCCAACTCGAGCTTTCCGGCCTCTATCGCTGGTCGCAGGCCACCCTGCACGGACGGGCCCAGGCAGTGGCCGTCGACGATGGCTTCGAAACCCGCAATGATGCGACTATAAACGAGCTCTACGCCCATATTCCACGGGATGACCGCCTCTCCCTGCAGGCCGGCAAGCGCACTCTGCGCTGGGGCAACGGTTACGCCTGGAACCCGATTGCCTTTCTCGAACGGCCCAAAGACCCCCTCGATCCCGATCTGACGCGGGAGGGCTTTACCATGGCCTCTCTCGAACACGTCACCACTCGGCCCGGGCCGCTGCAAACCCTCGCTTTCACCCCGGTGTTGCTGCCGGTCAGTGACGAGATCAATTCCGGCTTCGGTGAGGGAGAGCGGCTGAACCTGGCAGCGCGACTCTATATGCTCTACAGGGACACCGACATCGAATTGACCGCCCTGGGCAATGGCAGCCGGCCGGGAAGCATCGGGATGGGGATGGCCCGCAACCTGGCGCCCCATTTCGAGATTCACGCCGAGATGGCCTGGTTCCAGCGGCGCGAGGTCGGGGTGGTCTCGGCCGATGGCGAGCTGGCCACGCGCAAAGCCGATCCGGTCGATCTGCTGATCGGGATCCGCTATCAGACTGAGACGGAACGCACGTGGGTGGTAGAGTACTTTCGGCGCGGTACCGGTTACAGCGGGACGGAAATGGAGGAGTACCACACGCTGGCGCAGAGCGCGAACAGCGACCCGCTGCTGCAAGGCAGACTGGCCAAGGCCCGGCGCGAGGGGTACGGGGCGTCCCAGGCGATGCGCGACTACCTCTATATGCGGCTGCGCCAGAGCGAGCCGTGGGGGGCGTTGTACTGGGGTACCGGGGTGACCACACTTATCAACCTGCAGGATCACAGCGCCTCGATCATCCCCGAGGTAAGCTATACCGGCATCAGCAATGTGGAACTGCGCGGCCGCCTGGCGATACTGACCGGCGCCAGTGGCAGCGAATTCGGCGAGCGTCTTAGTCGCTGGCGGCTCGAATTGCGGATGCGTTCCTATTTCTAGCATCATAAAAGCCTTGAAATATTAATGCATTTATTTGATACTTCCGTGCTTCCTGTGAGTAGCCAGGTGCGGCAGGGCCGCCAGCGTTGGCACAACCTCAACAACACCCATTGTTCACTCCAGCTTGGACGACAAAGCGCCGGAATGAAGTATATTGGTAAAAAAACTGTCCGAATAATCGGGGCGACCTCTCAAGGCGGTTCCGTTCCTTGCGGAGACCTGGAACCAGATTGCCGGCAACATCGTGTATCACAACGACCAAAGACTGCACAACGCCCCTCGGGTTTTTGAATCCCAAGGACAAGCTCTAAGACCGAGAGGCGAGGAAACAGGTCACGGATTCAACCGTAAGCCAGATCTGACCATAACTCAGGTTTAATCGACATGAAGCAAATTTTAATCATTGATGATGATGAGGAACTTTGTGAGTTGTTGGTAGAATTTCTACAACCAGAAGGGTTTAGTGTAGAAACGGTGCATACTTCACACAGCGGTTTGCGACGGGCCTTATCTGGAGAACACAGCCTGGTCGTTCTTGATGTGATGCTTCCTGGGATGACGGGATTTGAGTTACTGCAAAAGCTTAGGATGTTTTCGCAGATTCCGGTATTAATGCTTACCGCCAGAGGTAAGGATACCGACCGAATTGTTGGCCTGGAGATGGGGGCGGATGATTATCTGCCCAAACCCTTTAATCCTCGCGAGCTTGTGGCCAGGATTCAGGCTATATGGCGCCGATCCCAACTGAGAGAAAAGCAGCCATTGGAAAGTCCGTCACTGTTTGAAACTGATGATATCGTTCTTGATTTAGGATCAATGAGTGTGAGGCAGAATAACAATATCATTGATGTTACGGCTGTCGAGTTTTTCTTGCTTTATGAGTTATTGAAAAATGCTGGCCAAGTGATTAAACGAGAAGAGCTGAGCCAAAAGGTTTTAGGTCGCAAGCTTGAGATCTTTGACCGCAGTATCGATGTTCATGTAAGTAGCCTGCGCAAGAAGTTGGGGCGTTATGTGGATAACCGGGAACGGATCAAAAGTATACGTGGCATTGGCTATCTTTATACCCAACCACTAAGGAAAGGTGATCATGTGTAGCCTTTTTTGTAAAATTTTCCTGAGCTTTATTCTGATTACATTGTTCTCCAGCATTATCACGTTGGTTATCTCACTTGGATCTCAAGTTGGCCCCTATGGTAAGCTGCAAAGCCGGATGGAACTCAATCAGGTTCAAACCTTGATCAATTCCCTTTCGGCAACCGGCTTCGCGGTAACGAAGATCATTGAAAACGGGGGCCAGGAAGCATTAATAGGTTATTTGCAGGATATTGAAACGCGACATTATATTAGAATTTTTTTGCTGCAAGAAGACAATAGCAACCTAGCAGGCGGCAAGCTGCCGCAGGGTGCTGCTGATCTCGCCATTTTTTCCCGCGATACTCGTGATATCCAATACAAAATATTACAGAGGGAAATCATTGCGGCGTTGCCTCTTTTTACCAAAGAGGGGCAGAGCATGATTCTTGTAGGTAGTACAGCAAGAATGATGCCGTTTGAAATCGCAGACGATAAAACAGGAAATATCTGGCAATGGTTAATGTTTTTTCGTCATCGCTTTGGCGCCCCCCTTATTATTATGGTACTTATTGCTTGGGGCGGCTGTTACCTGTTGGCTCGTTCGCTGACTGCACCGATTCGTAATCTGCGCAAGGCCACCCAGCAGATTAGCAATGGCGATTTCTCGGCCCGAGCTGAATATTCCAGTTACCGGAAGGATGAGATTGCAGAATTAAGCCATGATTTTAATGTTATGGCTGAACAGACCGAGTCTTTAATCCAGTCTCAGAAGCGCCTGGTAAGAGATGTTTCCCATGAGCTGCGCTCCCCGTTGGCCAGGCAGAATATTGCTTTGGAATTGGCCCGGCAACGGTTCAGCGAAGCGGAGCCATATTTGGCAAGAATTGAGAAAGAATCTAAACGGCTTAGCGAACTCATAAGTCAGCTCCTAATCCTGACCAAGCTTGAGGGTAAAATAGACGACTTTGTCAACGAACCGGTGAGCCTTGACAAATTGCTGCGGGAGATTGTTCAAGATGCCGACTTCGAGGCTGCCAACAAGGGCAAAAGGGTAGAAATACAAAACTTTGATGAGATTACAGTGACTGGTTCCGAGGAGATGCTTCGGCAGGCCTTGGAAAATGTTATTCGCAATGGCTTGCATTATACGGTAAACGGCAGTGCTGTTGAAATCAGTATTACCAAAGGGAAGAATGATGCGGAAATTATCGTCCGGGATCATGGCCCCGGCGTACCGCAGGAGTATCTCGAGCAGATATTTAAACCCCTATTCCGGGTAGCGGAGTCGCGGGGACGTGACAGCGGCGGCAATGGAGTCGGCCTGGCCATAGCCAAGCAGGCGATTTTGTTGCATGGGGGCAGTATAGAGGCCAGAAATGTTGAGCAAGGTGGTCTGATAATTGAGATACACTTACCTTTTAATTCTTGACTTATTTTCCTGTGCAGGCAGACAACTTTGTTGCGGTATGCTTTTGTGACCAGCATTAGTTTTTTGCCCGGCCAACTGACGGCAAAAAGTGGTTAAATAACTGTTTCAGCCCCGCTTTATGCAAATCGGACCTGCTGGCCGGGACTGGGGATGGGAAGGAAAAGGGCCGGGGGGAGGGATAACCCCCCCCCGGCCGGATTAATTTACGGTTTTTTCCGCCCGGGCGGGCGCTTATGAAGACGCTTTGGCCATGATCAGACGAGGTCGAAGCGGTCCAGGTTCATGACCTTGTCCCAGGCGGCGACGAAGTCGCGCACGAACTTTTCCCGGGCGTCATCCTGGGCATAGACTTCGGCCAGGGCCCGCAACTGGGAGTTGGAGCCGAAAACCAGGTCCACCCGGGTGCCGGTCCACTTGAGCTCTCCGGTCCGGCGGTCGCGGCCCTCAAAGGTGTCCCGGGCCTCCGGGGCGGGCTGCCAGACGGTAGCCATATCCAGCAGATTAACGAAGAAATCGTTGGTCAGCTTGCCGGGCTGCTGGGTGAACACCCCATGCTGCGAGTTTTGATGATTGGCGCCCAGGACCCGCAAACCGCCGACCAGCACCGTCATCTGCGGGCCGCTCAAGGTCAGGAGGTGGGCCTTGTCCACCAGCATTTCCTCGGCCGAGACGGTGTAGGCCTGTTTCTGGTAATTGCGGAAACCGTCGGCTTCGGGCTCCATCATGGCGAAAGAATCCAGATCGGTCTGGTCTTGCGAGGCATCGGTGCGCCCCGGGCTGAAGGGCACCTCGATGGCGTATCCGGCCGCCTTGGCCGCCGCTTCCACCGCCGCGCAACCGGCCAGCACGATCAGATCCGCCAGCGAGATTTTCTTGCCGCCCGTCTGGGCGCCGTTGAAGTCCCGCTGGATGGTTTCCAGCACCCCCAGCACCTTGGCCAGTTGCGCCGGCTGGTTAACCTCCCAATCCTTTTGCGGCGCCAGGCGGAGGCGGGCGCCGTTGGCGCCGCCGCGGTAGTCGGAACCACGGAAGGTGGCGGCCGAGGCCCAGGCGGTGGCCACCAGTTCCGCCACCGCCAGCCCCGAGGCCAGAACCCTGGCCTTGAGCGCGGCGATGTCCTGGGTGTCGACCAGGGGGTGATCGACGGCGGGTACGGGATCCTGCCAGATCAGGTCTTCGGCCGGGACTTCCGGGCCCAGGTAACGGGCCTTGGGTCCCATGTCGCGATGGGTCAGCTTGAACCAGGCCCGGGCGAAGGCATCGGCGAACTCCTCCGGGTTCTGCTGGTAGCGGCGGGCGATGGGCTCGTAGATCGGATCGAAGCGCATCGACAGATCGGCGGTGGTCATCATCGGGCGGTGCTTCTTGGTCGGGTCGTGGGCGTCGACAATCATATCCTCTTCGGCCACGTCCTTGGCCAGCCACTGGTTGGCCCCGGCCGGGCTCTTGACCAGCTCCCACTCGTATTTGAACAGGGTGTTGAGGTAGCCCATGTCCCATGTGGTGGGGTTGGGTTTCCAGGCGCCTTCAATGCCGCTGGTGGTGGTGTGTACGCCCTTGCCGGTGCCCAGAGCGTTTTTCCAGCCCAGGCCCTGCTCCTCCAGCGGCGCGGCTTCGGGCTCCGGGCCCACCAGCTTCGCATCACCGGCGCCGTGGCACTTGCCGAAGGTGTGGCCGCCGGCCGTCAGGGCCACCGTCTCTTCGTCGTTCATCCCCATGCGGGCAAAGGTTTCCCGCACGTCCCGGCCCGAGGCCACCGGATCGGGGTTGCCGTTGGGGCCTTCGGGATTGACATAGATCAGGCCCATCTGCACGGCGGCCAGGGGGTTTTCCAGCTTGCGGTCGCCGCTGTAGCGCTTATCCCCCAGCCATTCGGCTTCGGCGCCCCAGTAGATGTCCTCTTCCGGTTGCCAGATGTCCGTCCGGCCCCCGCCGAAGCCGAAGGTCTTGAAGCCCATGGACTCGAGCGCGCAGTTGCCGGCCAGGATCATCAGGTCGGCCCAGGAGATCCGGTTGCCGTATTTCTGCTTGATCGGCCAGAGCAGCCGGCGCGCCTTGTCCAGGTTGGCGTTGTCGGGCCAGCTGTTGACCGGGGCGAAACGCTGGTTGCCGGTGCCGCCGCCGCCCCGGCCATCCCCGGTCCGGTAAGTGCCGGCGCTGTGCCAGGCCATGCGGATCATCAGGCCGCCGTAATGGCCCCAGTCGGCCGGCCACCACTCCTGCGAGTTGGTCATCAGGGCGACCAGATCCTTCTTCAGGGCGGCCAGATCCAGTTTTTTGAATTCTTCGGCGTAGTCGAAATCGGGATCCATGGGGTTGGAGGCCGGGGCGTGCTGGTGCAGGATGCCCAGGTTCAGTTGGTTGGGCCACCAGTCCCGGGTTGAGGGGCCTCGGCCGGCGGTGGTGCCGCCGGTTTTTCCGGTTACCGGGCATTTGCTGATTTCGCTCATCTGCGTTCTCCTTATAAGGTTTGGGTTGACAGGGAAAACTTCCAGGAACTATCAGTGTCTATGAACCATCCCTGGCCAAAGGCCTACAAATGGCCAAGAGCTGCGCTCCGTGGGCTTGGGATAGCGTTTTCATCGCTTGCCGCGGCACTTCCGGCAAATACCGTAAACTGTGACACTTTTGCGGTTGACCTCGCCCCAGGATTTCACTTCTTCGGGCAATTGGAAATCATCGATCAAGGGCCAGGCAAAATCGCTTATTTCTCGGCACTGGTGGCAGATTAAATGATGATGGGAATCTTCCTGGACTTCAAAGTGGGCCTGGCTTTCCACGGTGTCGACCTTGTTGACCAGTTCGTGCCGGGTCAGGGTGGCCAGGGTGCGATAAACCGTATCGAGCGAAAGGGTCGGCATTTTCCGCTGTAGCCGCTCATGCAGCTGTTCCGCCGTGGGATGGTCGGTGGCGGTGGCCAGCGCCCGGAAGATTTCCATCCGTTGGGGCGTCAGTCGCAGGCCGCGCCGACGGCAGGCGGCTGCAAAGGCGGCGAGCCGTTCCTTGCTGCATTGTTTCATTTCATCTCGCCCCCAATCAAGAATAATTACTATATAAGAACATAGCTGAATGGAAATCCGCTGTCAAGGGGGTGTCATTAAAAAATCCGGCCGCGCCGCTGTTCGGGCAAAAAAGAAGGGGCGGGATCGGGGCGGGGGAGCACGGCGGGGGTACTACGGTCCATGAAAGACGAGGAGTGCGTCCACTTCCTGCAGGAGATTCTGCCCCGGCTGGATCTGCGCTGGGCGGGTTATCGCCGGGTTTACCAGCAGGTCTGCAAGCAGCTGCGGCGCCGGATCGCCGAATTGGAGCTGCCCGATCTGGTCGCTTATCAGCACCGGTTGGAGTTCGAGCCGGACGAGTGGCACCGGCTGGAAGGCTTCCTGCGGATCGGCATATCCCGCTTTTACCGGGATCGCCGGCTCTGCGGGCTGTTGACCGCCGAGGTGCTGCCGGCCGTCAACCGGTTGGCCGTGGCGGCCGGGGCCCAGCGGGCCCGGATCTGGAGCGCCGGCTGCGCTGCCGGCGAAGAGCCCTATACCCTGGCCCTGATCTGGTATCAGTTTCCCTCAGCCCCCGCCAAGTTGGCCTTGGAGGTGATCGCCACCGATGCTGATCCGGCCAGGTTGCGCCGGGCCCGCACCGCCTGTTACGGGTGGAGCAGCCTGAAAGAACTGCCCGAGCAGATTATGGCCGCGGCCTTCAGCCGCCACGGCGATCAGTACTGTCTGCGCCCCGACTACCGGCAGGGGGTGCGGTTTCTCCAGCAGGATATCCGGCAGGAATCGCCCCCCGGCCGGTTTCACCTGGTGGCCTGCCGTAACCTGGCCTTCACCTATTTTGCCGAGGCCCTGCAGCGGCAGGTCGCCGCGCGCCTGGCCGCCGCCCTGGTTCCCGGCGGGTATCTGCTGATCGGCGCCAAAGAGAGCCTGCCCGCCGGCCAGGATCTTTTTGTCCCCTTGCCCGGCCGGCCCGGCATCTTCAAGAAAAGGCCCGGCGGCGGGAATGGTAATTCCCCCGAAGATTAATAAAGCAGCTTCCGGGGGGAGCGGGGTGTTTTTGTTCGGGCCCAAAGGCCGGGGCCCCCTGCCGGTGGTGCTGAGCGGTTGTCCTTGTCCGGGTAGCGGGGTTTGTGGTATCTTCGGCGACAGGACAAGGTAATTGATCGTGCGGTGTTCCTGGGTGAATAAAGGGGAAGAATCTGTGCTAAATAAAAAAAGAGGTTACAGGCATTTATGCCTGTAACCTCTTAATTTTACTGGTGGGCCGTCGGGGGCTCGAACCCCAAACCTACTGATTAAGAGTCTCATTTTTGCCCCGTTGACAAGTGTTGCCAAGTGTTCCCGTTTACAGCATTTCCCCCCTTTTGTCAGCAATTCCCCTCTTTTATCAGTTGACAAGCGTTCCCCTCTGTTGCTATGGGTTGTAAACGGCCTGTAAACGGAACCAGAGGAAAACGCCATGACCAAGAAACTGTCGCCTGACCTGATCTTGAAAGCTCGGCCCGCCAATGACAGCAAGGGCCGCCCCCGCCAGCAAACCCTGATCCGCGACAAGGAAGCCCCCGGCCTGGTGCTGCGTGTAACCGGGCAGGGCAAAAAGGCCCTGATCTATCAGCGCCGGATAAAGGGCGGCCCCTTATTTCACAAAACCGTTGTAGCCGAGCTGCAAGCGGCCGACCTGGCCGACATTGGCAAGGGCAACGCTATTTTGGCCGAAGCTAGGGCAACGGCGGCCCGGTTCAATAACTGGATCACCGACGGCAAAGACCCGGCACAAGAAGAAGCCCGAGAAGCAGCCGAGCAGGCCCGCCAGCAGGCCGAACAGGCAAAAGCCGAGCAAGAGGCCGAGGCGGCCAGCAAGCACACCCTGCGGGCATTGCTGGCCCTTTACTGCGACCACCTGACCCGGCAGGGGAAATACCGTTCCGCCGCTGCCGCCCGTTCCGCTTTCAAGTGCCACGTTCCCGCCCACCTGGCCGAGCTTCCGGCAAGAGAAATCACCCGTTCCCAAGTGGCCGAGATCGTTCGCCGGGTAATGGAAGCCGGGAAGCAGCGGCAGGCCGGAGTTGTCCGGGCATACATTCACGCCGCGTTCGAGGTTGCCTTGACGGCTGAATCTGACGCAAGCGCCGCCGCCGCCTTTATCGCCTTCCAAATCGAAAGCAACCCCGCCCGAGGAATCAAGGCCATTCCAGTGAAGCCCGGCAACCGGGTACTGACCGCCGCCGAACTGGCCGCCTACCTGGAACACCTGGACGATAAGCACCGAATCGACCGGCTGTTGAAATTGGCCTTGCTTGCCGGGGGCCAGCGCCTTGAAATGCTTATGAGGGCCACCGGGGCCGACTATGACCCCGAAGCCCGGCAGTTGTTGTTATGGGATCACAAGGGCAAGAGAACCACCCCCCGCGCCCACCTGTTGCCCCTGGCCGATAATGCCGCCGCCCTGGTGGCCGCCGAAGTGACCGGCCCGCAAGACTTCATTTTCAAATCACCGAAGGGCGGCAGGATCGACACCGGCACCCCCGGCAAACGGGCAAAGGAAATTAGCGAAGCAATGACCGGGGAATCTTTCGACCTGAGGGACATTCGCCGGACCTGCGAAACCCACCTGGCAAAAATCGGAGTAACTCAAGACATTAGGGCGCAACTGTTGAGCCACGGCATTTCAGGCGTTCAGGCCCGGCACTACGACCGCCACGGCTACGAGAAAGAGAAAAGGGCGGCCCTGGAACGGTGGGAAATCTATCTGCTGACTGGTCTTGTAACCCCGGCGGAAGTGGTGAAGCTGGCCGACCGGCGGAAAACAACTTGACGCGATACTAACCTATGTGTCGGTATGGGAAGAATACGACCGCGATGGAAAATGGCTAGCGGCCCATCGGTAAGGAGCGAGCCAAGTTACTGGCTATGACCCTGAATAACGGCTACAAGGTGTTTTTATAAAACAGCGAATGTAATGCAGCAACATCGCCGAATGAATTTTCGAGCAACACCTTGACCAGTGGTTGCAAAGGGCGGTGACCCTGCACAGCGCCCTCATCCGCGGGTAGCCAAATTATGCTGGTTATATTAACCGGCATCCAACCGTGTCATAAACCGTATACTAAAGGTGAAAATAATGGATGATTCTCCCGTCCCTTGGCATGATCATTTGTCTGACAAATTACGGCTGGCCCTGTTGAAGGAAAATAGTCTATTCCGCGATTTTTGGGATATATACAGCAAAGAAGCTCTAGCTGTAATTGCTGAGAAAAATGAAAGCGAAGACATCGAGGGGGCATACGTAGACGATTTCTTCGGTGATGATGAAATAATAGGACCCTTTCTTGTTTGGTTACGTAGCTGCGGCATTAGCACAGAAAACAGGTACGCAGAAGGACTGCTGGCCACCGTAACAGCCTTGAACCCCTACAATGAAATATCAGACAACAGTCCCCCTCAGCCGGTTGTCTTTCTTACCCGGCATGATCCCTTGACGTTGGCGCTGCCTGATGATGCTGATTTCTTTGTTGAACATTACCCGTTGCGTCGTTACTCGCCTCATAACCCTTTGGAGCTTAAGACCTCAGAGCGCCTATTTATCATCGATATTGCTTGTAGAAAATCAAAAATCATTGAAGCTCTAGAAAACTACCTAAACACAGTTTCTGAACTAAGAGAGGAAGTTCCCAAAACAATGAAAGCAAGGAGTAAAGCCCCCCATGGACATGATGACAAAAAAACTCCGTTCAAACCACAGGATCCTAAAGTACGAAAACTGACACTACCAATAAAACAGAAAGATTATAAAGGCCTCGACGAGATTGCAGAAAATTACACCCAGTGGAACAATGAAAGCAGGCGGGATCGGCCAGAAATCTGGCGGCATTTGAAGGTCTGGCAGCTAAGGCGGAAACGAAACAGTTACCTTCATATTTCCATAAAAACAGGGATCAGGGAGAATAATGTCAAGAACTCACTTGCCAGGGCCTATGAACTGATTGAGGGCCATCCGTACGATGCAGAAAGGTTTACACGTGCGCACGTGATAATCGGGACGAAAGACTTGAGAAAACCCTGTGATTCATGTTTGCAAACAAGCAACTGCGACCCCAAAAATGATCCCTGTCCCGACCTTGTGGACTTTTATACTAGCGGACAGGGCGCTGCTTATCTCCGACAGGTAGAGGTCAGCCAAAGGCATCTCCTAACAAAAAAAGTGATCTCTAAAAAAATTAAGCTCAGAACAAGACTTAAATCAAGAAGATTAGATGATTATTGAGTCCTCAAGAAAATAAGCCCCCTCCTTTATTTGCCCAAAGCCATAGACATACACGGGAATTGCCGGGAACCCCCGGCGCAACTTTTTCGCGAGGTGTCTAACATGGCAAAGCAAACCCCCACCGTTGTTGATCCGTCCAAGCGAATCAAGACCGCGACCCTGGCCGAGCGTTTCGACTACTCCCCATTCACCGTCAGGAAGCATTTGTGCTTAAAGGGCTCTTTCTTCGGACTGACCCCGATCAAACTGCCGAACGGACGCAACCTCTGGCCCGACGCATGGCCCTCTGACGTTATCGGCCAGTAGGGGGGCTTAATCTATGACCCACCAAACACAAGGCCCCGCCCCGGCAGCCCTGATAAGCACCGGTGGCGAGGCCCAAAAACAGCTTATTATAATACCATCATCGGCCCCGTCATGCAAGTGCTTGACGGCACGTTTGGGCGATCATGGCCAAGCATCACAAGCGGCCGAGTTCCTGCGAGCTCTTGGTGGTGGTCATGGATAGGGGCAAAAAAAAATCCCGCAAGATGCAGCCTGGCACCTGGCTGGAACGTGATTTATTCACTTCTCCGGCCTTCCTGGAGCTTGGTGGATTCGCGCCGCAACTCCTGATTCTGTTCCTGGGTAAACGTGACATCGACCCCAACACTAAGGTGGTCGTGAACCGCGACAACATCACGATGACCTTCATCGAGCTGGAGCAGTTTTACGAGAGAAGGGAAAAACAACTCAAGGATCAAGGGTCCGGCACCCTGGCCCCTCTACCCAAGGGCGGCATTAAACGGCCCCGGATCACCCGGGCGCTGGATCAACTTCTTGCTCATGGGTTTATCCGAATTATTCGGCGTGGTGGTGCTTACAAAAAGGACAAGACCATCTACGGCCTAACGGAAGATTGGCGATTCTGGCGGCCCGGCACGGTAATCAGGAGCCGGGAACCGGACACCAGGCGGCTCGGCTACAACGGCAGGAAAACAAAAATAGCGCACGAAAACGTACCCATACACACGCACGAAAACGTACCCATAGAAGAGGGTTTAGGGTAACGAAAACGTACCCTAAAGTAAAAGCTCATGACGAAAAAACAGCAAGCTATGAAAAAGCACCGCTTGGGGGATGGGTACGAAAACGTGCGTGTTTACATGATAAGCCACTATGGGGGTTCTTTTAAACCTGCCCTTGAACAAGCAAAAATACCCGGCGGCCCATTTTGGTGCCGGGTGATCCTAATCTCCGCGCCTGGCTGGCAGAATATGGCCCTGAGCACGCGCCGGTGGAACTGGACCCTGGGGGGGGGGCAACCTGCCGACCTGCAAAACATCGCCAGAGAGGCTTTAAGCAGCGTTTATGACATGAGCGGCCTAGACACGAAAAAGATGCAGGAGGTAGAGGCCCGGAAGCGGCTCAAGGTGTTCCGGGCCGAGACCATCAATTTCCTGTATCAGACATTCCCGGAACTGGAGCTGCAAACAACGAGGTAACAACCAATGCCTGATACCACGCCAAAAACACGAACGGCCCTTCCGGGGCAGATTAGATCAAATTTCCGCCTGGTCACCACGGAATCTGGGGCGCGAGAACAGCAAATTGATACGGTCTTTTTTAAGGGACGAGGCAGTGAAGCAGCGGGACATGAACCAAAGCGGGACCGGGACAAGCGGGACACACCCCTTACATGGGTGTCCCGCTTGTCCCGCAGCGGCCTCCCGGACCTGCCGACAGGTAAAAAGTTTGATGGTGGCTAAGACATGACCAAGCAATACAGAATCGAGCATCTACTTCCTCCTGGCCAGGGATTCATCTTGCGGGATTACCAGCAGCGTGCAGTTGACCAAGTACGGGACAATATTGCCGCCGGGAAAAAGCGGACGGGGATGGTCCTGGCGACCGCCGGAGGCAAGACGCCCGTAAATGCTGAATTTACCCGCCTGGCAGTGGAGAAAGGTAAACGGGTTCTCTTCCTGGTCCATCGCCGGAACCTGGTGGAGCAGACCCGGGCCGCCTTTGCTTTTCATGGTGTTACTAAGGTCGGAATCATCATGGCCGGATACAAACCCGACCTGTCCCTGCCGGTGCAACTGGCAACGATCCAGACCTACGGCCGGCGGATCAAGCTGGACGAAGGCGAGACGGTGTTCAACTTCCCCGCCGATTTGATTCTGGTGGATGAGTGCCACCGGGCGGTGAGCAAGGTTTACCAGGATGTCTTTCGGCACTACCCCAAGGCGACAGTGATTGGTTGCACGGCGACGCCGATGCGGGCCGACGGCCGGGGGCTGGGAGAAGTGTTTGACTCCCTGATTGAGGTATCGACCCCAGCCGAGTTGACCGCTCGCGGTTATCTGGTGCCATGCAGGTATTTCTGCCCGAGCAAGCCGGACCTGGAAAAGCTGAAGGTGGTCAGGGGCGATTACGAAACCGGAGAGTTGGCCAAGAGGATGAACCAGCCGAAGCTGGTGGGCGATGTGGTGAGCAACTGGCTGAAACACGCTTCAGACCGCAAGACCATTGTGTTCTGTGTGACCGTGTCCCACTCCCAGGCGGTAACAGCGGAGTTCAAGCGGCAGGGGGTTTCCGCTTACCACCTGTCGGCCCAGAGCAGCGACGAAGAGCGGGAGTACGCCTTTCAGGAAATGGAGCGGGGCAATATCCAGGTTATTTCCAACGTGGCCCTGTACCAGGAAGGGACCGACGTACCGGATATTTCCTGCGTGGTCTTGGCCCGGCCGACCAAGAGCCTGGGGCTTTATCGTCAATGCGTGGGCCGAGGCCTGCGGCCGTCGGCCGATGCTCCCGATTGCATCCTGCTGGACCATGGCGGAGTGGTGGAGGAACACGGGTTGATCACCGACCCGGTCGAGTGGGTCTTGGACGGGAAAAAGAAGGCTTGGCGGCAGCGGAAACACCAGCAGGAGAAAGAAGTAAAATCGGTCAAGTGCCGATCCTGCGACCTGGTTTTCCGTGGCTCAGCCAAGTGTCCTGAATGCGGCAGCCCGGTCCAGAGCTTCGGAAAACCGGTAGAGGCCATCGACGCCGACCTGCGGGAGCTGAAGCCCAAGGTCAGCATGGCGGAGCAACGGCGATTCTACGGGATGCTACGGCATTACGCCATGCAGAAAGGCTATGATCCTGGCTGGTGTTACTGGAAATACCGTGAGAAATACGGGGTGAACCCTCTGGGGATGAACGATGTTCCGCCGGTACAGCCGGACGATACGCTGTACCGCTTCATCAGGCATCTGTGGCTCAAGAAGAACAACGGAAGGAGAGCGAGAAATGCGGCTTAACTACGACAAGGTAAAGGAGGAGGTGCTCGGCTGCTGGCCGGGGATATTCAACCACTTCGGGGTAGAGGTCGGTGACGGCCGCCGGCATATCGCGTGCCCGCTGTGCGGCAAGGATAATTTCCGCTTCGACGACAAGAACGGGCGGGGCACCTTTATCTGCACCTGCGGGGCCGGTGACGGCTGGAAGCTGCTCTGCGAAACCCAAGGGGTGGACTTCCGGGCAGCCCTGGAGATGGTGGCACCGCTGCTGGGCTCAGTGGAGCCGGTGCACACGGTCAGCAAACCTAAGACCATCAGCCCGCAGATGGCCCACAAGATTTTCAAGGGGGCCGAGAGGGCATCCCGGGAGAATCTGACCGGCCGCTATCTGATCAACCGGGGCCTGCGTGCCTGCCCGGAAACCCTGCGGTATCATCCGGCCTTACTGGAGAAAGACAGTGGGCAGAAGATGCCGGCCATGTTGGCAGTGATTGCCAACCGGACCGGTGAGGCGGTGGCTATCCACCGGACCTACTTGACCCCGGACGGCCGGAAGGCGGAGATTCCAGACCCCAAGAAAGTTACCCCGAACGTGGCCGGCAAAGACCTGACCGGCCGGGCGGTGCGCTTGTTCCCCCCAGAAGATAATTGCCTGGGGATAGCCGAAGGGATTGAGAACGCCCTGGCTTGCTACGAGATCCACGGCATACCGACCTGGGCCACCACCACGGCCAACCTGATGATTGCCTGGGAGCCCCCCGAAGGTATCCCGCTGCGTAAGATTTTAATCTTCGGTGACCACGACACCAGCTATACCGGGCAGTCGGCCGCTTACCAGCTGGCCCACAAGCTGAAGGTGCGGCGCCAGATCGACGTCGAAGTGATGCTACCAATGCAACCGGGGACTGACTGGCTTGATGAGCTGGTCGAGCGGCGGAAAGTTGCCTGATCTACCCACTAAACCTGCGGCAAAGGAGGGCCACATAAGGGCGCAGAAAATGGAGAGAGAGGTAAATGACGGTATTCCCACGATCGGTGCTGACCCGGTGGCGGAAGCTATCAGCGAGCCAGGTTGAGCTAGAAGGAGACACCAATGGCTGAAAATACAGTGAAAAAACAGCGGAACGGAGAGGCTGAGCCCCCCACCACCCTCTGGTATGATCCGGCATCACGTCACTATTGGCGTCGCGACAGGAAAATCCGCGGCGTGACGAGGAATTTACCCCAAGGAGGTAAAATTATGGGACAAGCCATTTTTGTGCTTGGAGACGACGCTGAGGTTCTGGAAACCATGATCAACGCTCCAACGGAGGAACAAGCAGCAAGGATTCAGGCAAAAATCTTCAAATTCATCAATCCCTCTGAACCTGAAACCAAGGAGGAATAGCAGATGCCTGAAAGCACGTCAAAAGCACGGGACAAAATGGGGCGATGGAAACCCGGCGCCAGCGGCAACCCGACCGGGCGGCCGGTATCAAACCCTGCCCGCCAGCTACTCCTGGAGAAATCCGAGGAACTGGTCGGCAAGGCCATCGAGCGTGCCCTGGAGGGAGATGTAGCGGCCCTCAACGTATGCCTATCGCGGATATTACCACAGTACCGGCCTCAGCAGGCACCTGTTATGCTGGATGTCCCGGTCGATGGGGATCTGGTGGAGATCGGCAGAAAAATTATCAACGCCACCACAGAGGGCTCCTGCCCACCGGACGTGGCCGCTCAACTTCTCCAAGGACTGGGCACCCTGGCCCGCGTGGAAGAACTCGCAGAATTAAAAGAGCGCCTGGCTGCCTTGGAACTGGCGCTCAAGCCCAAGCGAGGACTTGAGAAATGACCAAAATTGGACCCCAGACCTATCAGAGCCTGCCCTCAACCCAACGGGCCGTAGCCTACTTTATCGCCATCAATCGGGGTGATCATGCCGAGGCCGAAAGGCTGATCGAACACGCGCCCTGCGGGAGCGGGCAAAGTAAAGCTTTTTTGGGCATCGAGCGAATGTTGAGTGTTTTTAACTTGCTTGCCGGCATCGTGATGCGGGAACTGCTCTTGATCTACGGCGATACTTTGGCGGCTCATGCCTATACCAAGGGGTGGCTCGACGCCGGCGGTGCGACAACTGACCCCAACTTTCTCAAACACTGCAAGAGCACCAAAGACCAGCTCAAAGCCGTTAGTGTCATGTCTGGACAGCTTGAGGCCCTCAAGGAGGCCGCCCGTACATGGTGCGACAGTAACGAGGTGCCGGAAGAGGTATTTGCCAGCTTCTTGGCCCTGATCCCCATGGCCAAGGTCGACGGCGAGGTTGTTGACGCTACCTGGGTGGCCCTGTACCGCAAAGTCTTTGATGAGGTAAAACTGACATGAAGAAAAAAAAGAGCGCTGTTGACCCGCAGACCCTGCTCAAAGAGCTGGTATCGTCGCGGTTGAAGACCAAGGAGGATTTGGCTGTAATCGATGCCCAAAGGGCATTGGCCCGGTTGTCCACCAAGATTATCAGCCTCGACATGGCAACGACCGCCTCGGGAAAAGAGAAAACGATTTACGAGCTGAGCAGAGAGGAGCTTATGATAATTGCCGCCGGAGGCAAACTATAACAGTAGGCCCCCATGTCGTACATGGCTATAACACCTGGATCTGATGTCGTTTCGTGTTTTGGTTCTTGTGTCACTGCTGTCTCATAAATTATTATACAAGAAAAACAACCAACTGAGCAGAGGGCAAGGATGTGCTTCTCGCCCTTATTGGCTTGCCGCCCTTCTTCCTCCAGGGTCTTGAGCACCCGGAGGGCGGCCAGGTTGTTGATGAAACGCTCGTCAGTCCCCTTTGGGTCAGTGAGCGTGTCGTCGGTTATTAAGTAGTTTACTGCGCCAGGATGTGCTCCGTTCTCACTATCTCCAGCGCCGTCTGCAGGGGCGTGCCCCGGGCGACCATCTCGGCCGCTGCCAGGTTCGCCTGCTCGGCGATCTCCTTCATCGTCTGGTCGAACGTCCCCGCCTTCTTCATCTGCGCGGTCTCTTTCGGCTTTGTCTTCTCCCAGTGCTGTCTCGCCGTCATCTCTAATCGCATCGGTAAGCCTCCTCTCTCTGGGTGGAATAATAGTCGCGCTGCCGCCTTCATACTGGATATTGGTCGGCCCAAAGTCAAGAATTTAGTTGGGGTAAAACCGACCACAAAACAGAGGTGGCCCCCAGTATTCGGACAGTGCGCTAAGGTGGACAGCTAACCACTACGGCTGACGAAAAAGGATCCCCGAAGAGCAATATCAAGCGTAGCCGTTACAAAGAGGAGTTCAAAGTCTTGAAGGCACTCAATGGCGTGCAAACCGCAGCTGAGCTTGGCAGACGCTTTGGCTGTCCCAGCCTATCCGAAGAACCGGGGCCACCTCTGTGAGCTGGTTTTGCGCTACCTGGGCCGCTATGTCCACCGTATTGCGCTCACCAACAACCGGATCCTGACTTGCGACCACGACCAAGTAACCTTTAGCTATCGGCAAAGTCGACGCAAAGGGCATGACCGGTGGCGAACCATGCCCCTGCCCGCCACCCAGTTCATGGCCCGTTTCCTCCAGCATGTGCCACCACGAGGTTTCCACAAGGTGCGCTACTACGGCTGGTACTCAAACCGGGGCCGGGGGGATAGGGTGAATCGCCAGGCCGATGCCGCCTCCGCTGCCCAGTCGCCACCCCCGGCCGAGGTGGAAGTGCTGGACGTGTCCGACTACCGCCCCCGCAAGATCCCGTCCCCGACTTGGCGGGAGTGCATAAAAAAGGTCTGGGAGGTTGACCCGCTCGCCTGCCCCAAGTGCGCCGGGGAGATGAAGATCATCAGCTTCCTAAGCGCCAGAAGATTAGCTACAGTTCGTTGGTCATATAGATTCGGCGGATGTCGTCGTCTTGAATACAGAGATATTCGAGAGTCTGGCGCTGGGTCGAGTGATTGAAAATTTCCATCAGGTCCGGCAGTGGGACACCAAAGGTTCGGTACTGGTGATAACCGAAGGACTTTCTCAGGGTATGTGAGCCGTAATTCCCTTTCAGGTTGATGGTTTGGCACCAGCCTTTCACAAGGCGATTAACCGTGGCCACCGTGAGTCTGCCTCGTTGCCCCTGAAAGAGAAAATCATCGTTTTCATATTCACGGGTACCCAACAGTTGCGCGACCGCTTTTTGGCAGGCATTGTTAAAGGTGATACGGCGGCGCTTCTGGGTTTTTCGTTCGACGGTTTCCCAGTCGTCACCCGGCTTAAGATGGCGCACTTGACCTATCTTAATGTTCAGCAGATCAGAGGCCCTGAAGGCGGTATTAATTCCGATCACGAACAGAGCGAAGTCACGTGGGCGATCAATCAGCAGCTTTTTGATGGTCTTCACATCCTCGAGACTGCGGATCGGCTCCATCTTGGTCCGGTTGCCTTTGGGGTTTGGCATTGCTCTCACCTGAATGGTTGGTTCTCGTCAACTTTTGCTTAAACTATACAAATAAGTTGACCAGAAAACCAGCCATTGTTTCCCCCTCTCCCCCACATTTACCCTTAAACCCTTATCCCGCCTGGAATTGAGCCGATTCCATACTCGTCAACTTCTGGTAATAAGTTGACGAGTGCGGTGAGTGGAAGACGGTTTATTGATTCACCGAAACCGCCTGGTGGACCAGCATGCCAGGTGGTTTGGGGTGGGGAAGAGAGGACGTCCCCCTTACCCGATTAGAAATCAGCCGGATTGCTGCACGCCTCGACGGCGGCAGGAACCTGTGCCGAGGCCTCAACCTAGCTAATTTTGTCTGGCAGGATCACATCTGCCAACTTTTCCGCGATCTCTTGAATGCTACTCAACTCTCCAGAAATTATCGCCACGTGATTAATATATTATTAGCTAACCTGCAAAGCTAGGCACCGGTTGGTGAAACTGAGAGTATCAGATTTATTGTAGTGAACGGCTTTAGCACATGTTAGGGCTGTTTTCGCTCAGGTATTGGATTGACGTACTTAAGCTCTCCCTTTTCTGCATCGTAGCATACAAGTAATACTGGCCCCGTTGGCTTAATATTCAATAACAGCTTAGAGTGTTCGCTAAGCTCTTCAATGCCATGACTTTGCGCCATTAAACGCAGGTATGCCTCCACTGCCAAATTAAATTGATCTAGTTGTATTTCTGTTTGAATGAGTAATTTGACCCTATAACCCAAGGGTGACTGAGCTTCGATAGAGAAGAATGGTGAAAACTTGACTGCATGATCGACACGTTTCCCTTCTGATACGAATATTTTTATGTGACCACCTAGCTTTGATTTTATCCTGGCTTGAACATTTAATAACGCTCTTTTTGCCATGGCGTAATGATCTTTGCCCATTTCGCTCAAGAACGACTCAAAATAGGGCTTTAAGAAATAGACAACGATTAGTGTTGGCAATAGCAATTCAATTCCCGCTCGAGCCCCCATCATTGGCAAGGACTCAACCCTCACATTCAAGCCTGGCGACTGAATATCGCCCTCAAAGTCAGCAACAACTTCTGAACTGATGATTGGTTCCTGATAAGCTAAAATTATGTGAAATTCATTCTCCATACTATCCGCCCTTTCAATTAAGTTACGATCGATCAAATGGAATATTACTCGGCCAAAAACTTACTTGATGACAAACAGCCGTAGTAGGTTGCGTGGGATACTAATATTTAGCCGGAACAGCCTCAACGTGCCCCCGGGCTTTGGGGGCCGGCGTGGCTATCTTAGTTGTTCCAGCTTTTGTGGCTGGTTTGGTCTATGGTGCTGGTCAGATCTTTTCATCCGCTCCCGCGGTCTTGGTCGCCCGGGCTATTTGAACAACTTATGCCGGAACTGGTGCCCCGGTCTTGGGGCGGCGGCTCCAATGGGAAGAGGGGCTTATATTCAGTCCCAGGCGCTCCGCGTCTTTCTCCTGCCGG
The DNA here is from genome assembly GCF_044068515.1 of Desulfurivibrio nitratireducens. Taxonomy (NCBI): domain Bacteria; kingdom Pseudomonadati; phylum Thermodesulfobacteriota; class Desulfobulbia; order Desulfobulbales; family Desulfobulbaceae; genus Desulfurivibrio; species Desulfurivibrio nitratireducens. The sequence goes on along the minus strand of NZ_JBIPKI010000035.1, from coordinate 2,852 downwards.
ATCCGGCAGGCCAGCTCAAAAGCTTTCTCTTTGCCGTACTTGCGGATGGAGAAGGAAGTATTGCCCTGCTTGCCTTCTTGGGTGACCCAGCTCACCTCGTAACGGTTTAGTTTTTCATTGTGTCGCACCCCGACTACTCCAGTACTGGTATTGCTTACCGTAACAATATGCCTGTCGCTACGGATCTTGCCCAGACTTATCTCGGTATGGTCACGCCAGGCCAATGCCTTCAGCAGTCCGGAATAACGACCACCGTGCTTGCCATCGGAAAAAAACTTGGTATGGGTCTTGCCCATGAATTTCACCCGAACATACCAGCCGTGAGTCCGCTTGCTTTCCTGGTCAATCCTGGCCACATCCTTGTGTTTTTCAAGCATAGATCTTTCAACCATTTTTCCCCGCAAGGTCGCGGATTATGTTTGCCTATCGTAGTTGCCTCGATTTGAAGGTGGAGTTTACGCCATCTTAAGCCCAATACAACAAAAATGAAAACCTGGCATGCCGGCCTGGCGCAAGAACCATTTGCCCCACCCCCCAAGTCTGGTAAGATGACCCCCATGAAAACCTCCCCCACTATCGAGTCCGTCTATGGCTTCGACCGCCAGACCGAGCTGAAACGCCCCCTGTTTGCCGGCGGGGTTTCGGCCGGCTTCCCGTCGCCAGCCGACGATTATATCGACAGTCGGCTTGATCTCAATGACTTCCTGGTCAAGCACCCGGCCGCCACCTTCTTTGTCCGGGTGGCCGGCGACTCCATGATCGGGGCCGGGATCCACGATGGCGATATTCTGGTGGTGGACCGCTCCCTGGAGCCGGTCAGCGGCAAGGTGGTGATCGCGGTGGTTAACGGAGAGCTGACCGTCAAACGCCTGCAGCAAGAGAATGGCATGGTCCGCCTGGTGGCCGAAAACCCCAACTATCCCCCCATTGAACTGACCGAGGATACCGCCGGCGAAATCTGGGGGGTGGTCACCTCCGTCATCCACTCCCTCTAGGGTACGGCCATGGCCGGGGTTTTCGCGCTGCTCGACTGCAACAACTTCTACGTTTCCTGCGAGCGGCTGTTCAACCCCAGGCTCGAAGGCCGACCGGTGGTGGTGCTGTCCAACAACGACGGCTGCATCATCGCCCGCTCTAACGAGGCCAAAGCCCTGGGAATCAAGATGGGTGAGCCCTTTTTCCAGTGCCGCCACCTGATCGCCACCCACCAGGTCGAAGTCTTTTCCTCCAATTATCCCCTTTATGCCGATCTCTCCCAGCGGGTCATGGACATCCTCGCCCAGCTCGAACCCGAGGTGGAAGTCTATTCCATCGACGAGGCCTTTATCCGCTTGCCCGCTGCCAGTTCGGCCGCCTTGCGGGAAAACGGCCGCCGGCTCCGGGCGACGATCCACCAGCAGGTCGGGATTCCGGTTGCCATCGGCTTTGGTCCCACCAAGACGCTGGCCAAGGTCGCCAACCGGGTGGCCAAAAAACAGCCGGAGCACAGCGGGGTCTTCGTGCTGCCGGAACCGGGCCGCGAGCGGGATGAGCTTCTGACCGCCCTGGCGGTGGAGGATGTCTGGGGGATCGGCTACCGGTCGGCGGCGAAACTGGCCGGCCGGGGCATCCGTAACGCCCTGGCTTTAAGCAAGGCCGATGAAGCCTGGCTGCGCAAAAAGCTGACGGTAACCGGTCTGCGGACCGCCCTGGAGCTGCGGGGGGTCTCCTGTCTGCCGCTCGAACAAAGTCCGGCGCCCAACAAATCGATCATCACCTCGCGCTCCTTCGGCCAGCCTGTTAGCGATCTGAGCGGGTTGCGAGAGGCCCTGGCCACTTACGTCTCCGTGGCCGCCGCCAAGCTGCGGGAGCAGCACCTGCACGCCGGCTGCCTCCAGGTCTTTCTCACCACCAATCGCTTTCGCCCCGGCGAGCCCCAGTACGCCAACAGCCTGACCGTCGCCCTGGCTCAGCCCACCGCCTCCACCCCGGAATTGATCAGCCGGGCCACCGAGGCCCTGCGCCGGATTTACCGCGCCGGCTTCGCTTACCAGAAGGTGGGGGTGGTCCTGTTGGATCTCGCTGACGCCGGCTATGTCCAGCCCCGCCTCTTCCATCCGCTCCGGCCAGGCCAGGAAAAGCTCATGGCCGCCATGGACCGGATCAATCAACTGTGGGGACGGGATACCCTGCACAGTGCCGCCACCGGTTTCCGGAAGTCCTGGAAGAACCGGCAGACGAGAAAGTCGCCGGCCTACACCACCTCCTGGCATGAGTTGCCGGTAGTGTCTTAGCGATGGGTGGTTTCAGGCCTTGGTCACCGGCCGGATGCACTCCTCGCTATCGTGCCGGGGGTTGTTGACCAGGGTCGAGACCGGCCAGGATTGCAGCAGTTCAGCGGGACAGGGCTGCAAGAGCGGCTGGAGCCTGGCCGGGTCGTTGACGGTTTGGTCCAGCCAGAGCGCGAAATCAGCGGGTTGGCAGATGACCGGCATCCGGTCATGAATCGGCTGCAGCAGGCGGTTGGCGGCCGTGGTCAAAATCGAGAAGCTCTCCAGCACCTCGCCATCCGGAGTATCCCAGACATCCCAGATCCCGGCTAGAGCCATCGGAACGCCTTCCTTCATGCTGATATAGTAAGGCACCTTCTTTGAGGCGGTTTTGGACCATTCAAAGAAACCGCTGGCCGGAACCAAGCAGCGCTTGGTCCGGAGCGCTTTGCGGAAGGCCGGCTTCTCATGCACCGTCTCGCTTCGGGCATTGATCAGCCGATTACCGATGGCCGGGTCCTTGGCCCAATGGGGGATCAGTCCCCAACGGGCCATGGTCAGGTGGCGGGCTTCGCCGTCTGCTGACTTGATGACCGGGGCTAA
>NZ_JBIPKI010000034.1:0-27766 GCF_044068515.1 Desulfurivibrio nitratireducens | reverse complement strand
CCGTCTCCCCCCGGCCCGGCCCGGCCGTGGTCGATCCCGCCGCCTTGGCCTTGCCCTTGAGTCCGGAGTTGGCGGCGGCAGCGGAACTAGAAAGGGCCTGCACCCGCTGCGGGGCTTGCGCGGCCCGCTGCGCCTTTCTCCAGGAAAACGGCCTGCCGGGGGAAATCGCCGCCGCTCTGCAGGCCGGCCGCTGCGATACCGATCCCTTCACCTGCAGCTTGTGCAACCTTTGCGGGGCGGTCTGCCCGGAAAAGCTGGAGCCGGGGGCCATGTTCCTGGCCATGCGGCGCCAGGCCGTGGCCCGCCGGGCCGTCAATCTGCGGCCCTATCGCCCGCTGCTGACATATGAAAAACTGGGCAACTCGCGCCTGTTGGCCTGGCAGGGGCTGCCAGCCGGATGCCGCCGGGTCTTCTTTCCCGGTTGCGCCCTGCCCGGCAGCCGGCCGGAGAGCACCCTGGCTCTTTATCGGCGGCTGCGGAAGGAAATACCGGATCTGGGGATAGTGCTGGGCTGTTGTGCCAAGCCGTCCCACGACCTGGGCCGTCAGCAGCATTTTCAGCGGAAATTCGGCGAAATCCGTCAGCGGCTGCTCGGCGCCGGAGTCGAGGAAGTGCTGGTGGCCTGTCCCAACTGCCACAAGGTTTTCAGCCAGTACGGCGGGGAACTGAAGGTAATCAGCGTTTGGGAAGTGCTGGCGGGGGAGGGCCGGGCCAAGCCGGCGGGGCAAGGGGAGGCCGCGGTCTTGGCTGATTCCGGGGGAGAAACCAAACCAGCGGGTCCGGTGGTGACCGTCCATGATCCCTGCCCGCTGCGCGGCCAACCCGGATTACGGAGGGCGGTGCGCCGCCTGCTGGCCCGGGAGGGCCTGGAAGTCCGGGAAATGAAGGCCAGCGGCGGCAAGACCCTCTGCTGCGGCGAGGGCGGGGCGGTGGGCCTGGTCCGCCCCGATCTGGCTGCCAACTGGGGCCGGATGCGCTACTGCCAGGCCGACAAAATGGCCGTGGTCACTTACTGCGCCGGCTGCGCCGGTTTCCTCCAGCGGGCCGGCCTGGCCCCCATCCACCTGGCCGACCTGCTCCGCGACCCGGCCGCCGCCCTGGCCGGGCAACTGCCCGTCGCCAAGTCCCCCTGGACCTACCTAAACCGCCTCCGCCTAAAAATCACCTTAATAAAAATTGGGGTCAGACACCCATTTATTGTTTTGCGGGTTTGTCTCATTTGCCTCTAGAGTCACCAATAAATGGGTGTCTGACCCCAATTTTTTACCTCGGCAGGAAACCAACCCCCGGACCGCAAGTAAAACTTGCAGCAGTGCCGCAGATTCGGGCAAGCGGACCGGCGCCGCGTAGTTCGCTACGCAAGTCGGTCCGATCGCCCGAAGATGCGGTGCTGCTGCAAGTTTTACCGGGGCCGAAGCATGTAGAGGGTGGGCACCAGCACCAGGGTGATGAAGGTGGAAAACAGTACTCCGAAGCCCAAACTGATGGCCATGGGGATCAGGAACTGGGCCTGGACGCTGGTTTCCAGGATCATCGGGAACAGGCCGAAAAAGGTGGTCAGCGAGGTCAGCAGGATCGGGCGGAAGCGGCGGCGGCCGGCGTCGATCACCGCCTGGCGTCGTAAAAAATTGGGGTCAGACACCAATTTATTGTTTGGCGGGTTTGTTTCATTTGCCCCTTGCGTCATCAATAAATTGGTGTCTGACCCCAATTTTTCTTCCAGGTTGCGGTTGATCCGGTCGATCAGCAGCAGGGAGTTGTTGACCACCACTCCGGAGAGGGCGACGATCCCGAACAGGCTGAGGATGCTGAGGTTGTAGCCCAGCAGGCCGTGGCCGATCAGGGCCCCGACGATGCCGAAGGGGATGGCGGCCATGATGATCAGCGGCTGGCCGTAACTGCGCAGGGGGATGGCCAGCAGGGCGAAAATGGCGAACATGGCCAGCAGAAAGCCGCTGGCCATGCTGCCCATGGAGTCGCGGCGCTCCTTTTCTTCGCCCTCGAGGTCGTAGCTCAGGCCGGGGAAGTCGGCGACCAGCCGGGCCAGGCTGTCGCGCTTGAGGGCCTCGAGGATTTCTTCGGCGTTGGCCCGGCGCTCGTCGACGCTGGCGGTGACGTTGACCACCCGCTTGCGGTCATGGCGGTTGATGGAGGCAAAACCCCGGCCCTCCTCGACGTAAGCCGCCTGGGGCAAGGGCACTTCCCCGTCGGCCGGGGTGCGGATCATCATCCGTTCCAGGTTCCAGACGCTGCGCCGCTCCTCCTCGGGATAGCGGACCATCACCTTGACCTCGTTGCGGCCCCGCTGCAGGCGCAGGGACTCGGCTCCGAAAAAAGCCCCCCGGACCTGGCGGCCCAGGTCTTCCTCGGTAACCCCCAGACTGCGGGCCTCGGGCCTGAGCCGCAATTTCAGCTCGCGCTTGCCCTCGGGGAAATTGTCGGCGATGTCGCCCACCCCGGGATAGCGGGCCAGGTCTTCCTTGAGCCGTTCGCGGGCGATCAGCAGGGTGTCGAAGTCGTCGTGGGAAAGCTGGACATCGATGTTGGCCCCGAAGCGGATCAGGTTGGTGGTGAAGGTCAGGGAGCGAACCCCGGGAATTTCCCCCACCAGCTCCCGCCAGCGGGCGGCGACCTCAGCCGCCGGCAACTCGCGGACCTCGGCGGGCTGGAGGATCAGGGCGGTATTGGCCAAGTGGGTGCCGGTATCGGTGGCGCCGCCGCCGGGACCGCCGGCGGCGATGGTTCCGCCCACCACCGAGTAGAGGTGGCGGAAAATGGTGCCTTCCGCCCTACGGGCATCAAATTCGGCCACCGCCACCCGGGCCTGCTCGACGAGTAAGGCCTCGATCCGGGCGGTTTCCTCCACCAGGGTGCCCTGGGGCATTTCCAGCTCGACCAGGATCAGGTCCCCCTCCACCTCGGGCATGAAGCGGAACTTGATGATCCCGCCGCCGACCACCCCGCCGGCGGCCATCAGCATGACCAGGGCCAGGGCCAGGGTCAACCCCCGGTAATTGAGGCAGAACTCGAGGGTGCGGCGATAGGGGCCGTCGATCAGCCAGCTCAGGCGCCGGTTGACCAAATGGTGGAAGTGGAGATAGCGTCGCAGCCCCGGCGCGGTCGCGGCCTGGTCCCCGTTTTCCTCGCCGCCGCCGGCGGTTTCCGGCCCGGCCCCGGTCTTCAGCCGCCCGCTGCGGCCCAGCAGGGCGGGCAGAACAAAGAGCGACACGATCAGGGAAACGATCAGGATGCTGATCACCACCAGGGGGATCGCCCGGATGAACTTGCCCATGGTGCCGGTGATATAAAGCAGGGGCAGAAAGGCCGCCACCGTGGTCAGCACCGAAAAGACCACCGGCACCGCCACCTCCCAGGTGCCCTCGATGGCCGCCTTGAGGCGTTCCTTGCCCCGGCTGCGGTGCTCGTGGATGCTCTCGCCCACCACCACCGAGTTGTCCACCACGATGCCCAGGGCCATGATGAAGGCGAACAGCGACATCATGTTGATGGAGACATTCAACGTGGGCATGAAGAAAAGAGCCCCGAGAAAGGCCACCGGCAGGCCCAGCATCACCCAGAGGGCCAGCTTGAACTCGAGAAAGAGGCTGAGAATGGCGAAGACCAGGAAGAGACCGATGGCCGCGTTCTTCAGCAGCAGGTTGAAGCGGCTCTGGAGGATCTCGGAATTGTCGTTCCAGAGGGCCAGATCGAGCATCGGCCCCTCCGCGCCGCCTCCCCAGGCGGCCGGGGCGGGATTGCCGTCGGCCGCAGCCGGCAGGCCGGGGCGGCGCTGGGCCACGTAGTCGCGGACGGTATCGGCGATTTCGGAGGGCTTCTGCTCTCCGACCCGGAAGACCTGGACCATGGCAGCGGGCTGGCCGTTGAAGCGGCTGATCAGGTCGATGTCCTCGAAGCCGTCGATGATGGTGGCGATCTCGCCCAGCCGCAGCAGGGTGCCGTCGGCCGCCGCCTTGACCACGATATCGCTGTATTCCGGGCCGAAGTAGCGGCGCTCCTTGGTCCGCAGCAAAATTTCGCCGCCCTCGGTCTTGATGGCCCCGCCGGGAATGTCCTGGGAGGCCCGCCGCACCGTGGCCGCCACCCCTTCCAGGGTCAACTGGTGGCGGCGCAGCATCTCCTCGGGGATTTCAATGGAAATCTCGTAGGGCCGCACCCCCACCAGTTCCACCTGGGTGATGCCGGGCAGGGCCAGGAGATCGTCGCGGATCGCCTCGGCCCACTGGCGCAGGGTCAACTCCGAGGCCCGGCCGTACACCACCACCGAGATGACTTCGTTGCGGATCAGGGCCTTGCTGATCACCGGCTTTTCGGCGTCGATGGGGAAGGTGGTGATCCGGTCGACTTCGCTCTTGATGTCCTGGAGGATCTGGTCGGCATCGGCCCCGGTATCGACCACGGCGCTGACCGTGGCCATTCCCTCGGCGGCAGTGGCGCTGATTTCCTTGATCCCGTCGATGCTGCTGATGTTCTCCTCGATCTTGAGGATGATCCCCTCTTCCACCTCCTCGGGGCTGGCCCCGGGGTAGCTCACCGTGATCACCACCCGGTCCAGGGCGATTTCCGGAAAGACCTCCTGCTTGACGTTGAACGCCAGCACCAGGCCGCCCAAGGCGAAGAACAGCATCAGCAGGGTGGAGGCCACGTAGTTGCGGGCCATCCATTCGATCTGCCGGTTCATCGCGGGCCTTCCCCGGCGCGGCCGGGTGCCGCAGTGGCTTCGGCGGCGTTATTCTGCTCGGCTTGGCCCTGGTCGGCGGCCGACTCTTCGTTGTTGCGGCCGTTGAGACGCAGGGCCAGGCCTTCCACCGCCCCGGCCAGGTCGGTGACGATGACCCGGTCGCCGGGGTTCAAGCCGGAGTCGATCACCACCAGATCCCGCTCTTCGCGGACGATGCCCACCGTTTGCATCCGCAGATGCTGGCGGTCGTCCAGCAGCCAGACCGTGTTGTTTTCCCGGATCAGGCGGCGGGGCAGGGTGAAGACCTCCTCCAGCCGGGGACCGGCCAACTCCACGGCCACGAACATGCCCGGCAGCAATTCGATGGGGGGTTTCTCGGTCAGTTGCAAACCGAAGGGATCGGCCACCGCCACCACCGCCCGCACCATCCGGCCCTGGCTTTCAACCTCGCCCAGGGTCCGGCGCAGATGGCCGGGCCACTGGTAGTTGAGACCGCCGGCAACAATGGTCACCCGGGCCGGCGAGCCGTCGCGCTCCTGGCCGGGGGCGGGCAGGTCGAGCCAGGGCAGTTCGGCCGGGGGCAGGGGAACCACCACCTCGGCCTGATCGCTGCCGGTCAGGGTGGCGACGTTGCTGTTGGCGGGGATGAACTGGCCCATTTCCAGGCGGCGCTCGCGGATCCGGCCGTTGAAGGGGGCCCGGATGGTGGTGCGCTCCAGATTGAGCCGGGCGGCGGATAAATCGGCCTGGGCGGCGGCCAGACCGGCCCGGGCTTCCAGCAGTTGCGGTTCATGGAGGACCAGGGGATTGGGCGGTTCGGCCGCCGGATCTTCTCCCCGGAAGCGTTCCCATTCCAGCCGGGCGATGGCGGCCCGGCTTTCAGCGTCCACCAGCCGGCCCTCGGCCCCGACCACTGCCGCTTCGGCCCGTTGCCGAGCCAGTTCGTAATCGGCGGGGTCGAGGCGGAAGAGCAGCTCGCCGGCCTTGACAAAGCCCCCGGCGATGAAATCCGGCCCCAGTTCCACCACCTCTCCGGCCACCCGGGGCACCAGGCTGATTTCCCGCTGGGCCTGGACGGTGCCGCCGGCCTTGACCAGCACCTGGTGGGGGGCGGGCTGGACTTCAAGCACCTCCACCAGCGGCCCCAGGTCCACGGTTTCCTGCAATTCCGGGGGCTGGCGCTTGCTCAGGAGGGCCTGCAGCAGGACAAAGCCCAGCAGCAGCACCACCACCGGCAGGACATATTTGAATATTTTTTCGCGGGAGAGCATGGCGGATTTTCCAGTTCAGGCAGGGTCGCTGAATAGAGGTTTATCTTGGAAGCAATTGATTTTAACCACAGAGGACCCAGAGAGCACCGAGAAAAAGCAGTTTCGGGAAGCCTCTGGGAACGGATTTTAAATCTGTTTCCAGCTCTCCCGGTAAATAACGCCCCATAGCTTACGCTAAACCGGGCATAATTTCTTCTGTTTTCAATGCTGGCAGGAGGGGCAGAAAAAAGTCGGCCGCCCACCCTGCATTTGCCGCTCGATCAGGCCCCCGCAGCGGGGGCAGGGCTGGTTGGCCCGGCCGTAAACCTTGAGCTGGACCTGGAAGTAACCGGACTCGCCGGCGGCGTTGGCAAAGTCGGCAATGGTGGTGCCGCCGGCGGCAATGGCCTTTTTGAGGATCTGGCGGGCGGCGACCACGATCCGCTGGCAGGCGGCCCGGCTGAGTTCCCCCGCCGGGGCGAAGGGGCTGACCCGGGCCGCGAACAGGGTTTCATTGGCGTAAATATTGCCGATCCCCACCACGGCCCGGTTGTCCATCAGCAGATTTTTGATTGGGGTCCGGCGGTCGCGGCAATAGTCGGCCAGGTAGGCCGAGCTGAAGGCCTTGGCGTCCAGGGGTTCGGGCCCGAGGCCGGCCAGCAGCGGCGGAGCGGCCGCCTCGGCGGGGGGCGCCACCGCCACCAGGCCGAAGCGGCGACAGTCGTTGAAGCGGATTTCCTCCGTCCCCGCTTCACCCCGGTCCAGGCGGAAGCAGAGGTGGTCATGCTTGCGTCGAGGCTCCAGGGCCGCGGCCGGGTAGATCTTGCCGGTCATTCCCAGGTGCAGCAGCACCAGGGCCCCATTGTCCAGGTGCCAGAGGAGATACTTGGCCCGCCGCCCCACCTTGGCCACCTTCGCCCCGCAGGCCCAGCGGCCCAGGGCGGTCATCGGCACCGGCGCCCGCAGAGGCAGGCCGCTGGCTTCAATCTCGGCGATCCGGCGGCCCACCAGCAAGCGCTCCAGGCCCCGGCGCACCACTTCCACTTCCGGCAGTTCAGGCATTGGCGACTCACGGTTAAGTTATTGCGCAGCTCGCAGCAAGATATGGACTCGGCTTATGTTTGTCAATGCTGCCTAGAGGTAAAGGAGTTTAGGAACGGGTCTCAAAAAAGATCTATCCAATGCTAGGATTTTCTCTTGACCCCCATACGAATATTCGTTAAACAAGCGGAGCGAATTTGTTCGACGGTTGAACGCATGTTCACCCGAATGGCGGTAGCCCGCCCTGCCAACCCCTTTTCTATAATAAAGTTACCTCCTTGGACATCAACACCCGATACCGATTGCTCAAGCTCCTCGATGAGCAGCCCCACTGGAGCCAGCGTGAGCTTGCCCGGGCCATGGGAATTTCCCTGGGTAAAACCAACTTCTGCCTCCAGGCCCTGATCAAGGTGGGGCTGGTAAAGGCCAGAAATTTTCGCAATGCCCAAAATAAATCAGCCTATCTCTACAAGCTGACCCCGGGCGGCATCGAGGAGAAGGCCCGGGTCACCCGCAGTTTTCTCCAGCGCAAAATGGAAGAATATGAAAATATTCGCCGGGAGATCAAGGAACTACAGGAAGCAATCAAGCGCAGTGAAGAAAAATAATCAGCCTGAACGGCTTTGGTGCCCCCATATCGGGTAAGAGGACAGGATGGAAGATAAAAAAGCAAATGCGCCCGTGATTGCTCCAGGGTTATCCCCCTGTTGCTACCAGCAACCAGGGGGGTATAAAGACAGCGAAATCAGTTTAGTGGACCTCTGGCTGGTGCTGGTGCGTCAATGGAGGTGGATAGCCGGGGTTACGGCCCTGGTTGTTGCAGTTGCCGGGGTTTATCTGTTACTGGCCACGCCGATCTATGAGGCGGAAGCGGTTTTGCTGCCGCCGGAGGACAGGCATGTACAGGCTTTGAATATTCCCGGCATCAACGTGATTACCCACGAAACGGCGCCAAAGGAAAGAGAAAAAATTTATAAGGAATTCGTCAGCAATCTCAGGGGCGGTTCTCTGCGGCGGCAGTTTTTTACCGAAAATAATCTATTCGCGGTTCTGGGCGGTAACAGAGGGTATTCCGAGGAATTGGTCTTTCGCCGAAAATTCCATGAAGCCTTACAGATCAGGGAAGAAAACAGGGATCAGCCCGGGTTTGTTTTTGTGACCTTGCGGGGGGAAAATTCTGAACTGATTGCCGGCCTGGTCAATGAGTATATTCAGCTGGCCGCCCGGAGTACCGTTGACAAGTATGTGGATGGGATCAGAACAAAAATAGTCAACGAAAAAGAGACCTTGCAGGAGCAGATCCGCATCGAGCGGGAATTTGCCCGCCAGCGCCGCCTGGACAAGGTCGCCCTCCTGGATGAGGAAATATCAATTGCCCGTGAGCTGAATATCATTGATCGGGATGACGCACCTTTACGAACCCTGGAAAGCAGTAATTTTGGAGTTGCCGTATCAACCACCGAGGAGCCGCTTTATTTGCGGGGAGTAAGAGACCTGACCGCCGAAATGCAAGCCCTCAAGCAACGAGAGAACGATGATCCCTTCATCCCCGGCCTGCGGGATAAACAAGCCAAGTTGGATTTGCTGGAAAGCGGTTTACGTATGTTGCAAACCGCTCGAGCCGAACTTTTGCCCGCCCGTTTGGATCAACAGGCAGTTTCCCCTGAAAAACCAGCGCAACCCCAAAAGATGCTGGTTTTGGCCTTGAGTCTGGTTTTGGGCGGGGTACTGGGGGTTTTGGTCGCTGCTTTCCAAGAGTTTCTCAGCAAAGTCAGGAGCACTGAGTAGCGTTATATGACTAGCAGTGCAATAAAAGCCTTTCAGTCTATTTCGGTGCTGTGGATTGGCACCATGGCTGGAGCGGGTTTGGCTTTCGCAACGCAGGTTGTCCTCGCCCGGGTTTTGGGGGTGGAGCAGTTCGGAGCTTTCTCTGCAGCATTGGCTATGGTTACTCTGGTTGCTCCTTTGGCTGGGTTTGGTGTAGCGGGATATTGGCTCAACGCATTCGGCCGCGAGGGTTGGAGAGCGCGGCGTTGGTTGCCGAGTTCATTCAGGTTCCTGGTGTTCAGCACCTTGCTGGTCCTTAGTCTGATACTATTATGGGCTTGGTTTGGTCCCCATGATGAAACCACTGTCTGGCTGCTCACGATATTAGCTCTTCATGCTCTAGGCCAAGCCGCTATTGAGCTGACCAGCGCCAAATATCAGCTTGAAGGGCGGCATTTACGCTTAGCAACCTGGCAGTTCTTGCCACATCTGGGGCGTTTTGTTTTGGTTGTTTTGTTTTTGTACCTGGTTGGAACCGAACACCTGGCAACATCGCACGCAGCTATTGTTTACGCCATTGTTGCTGTTACGATGTTGATGTTTGGAGCCTGGCAACTTTCTCTAATGGCCCGTGGCCGGGTGGAATTGGAAGGTCACAGTCCGTTGCTTCCTGAAGTCAAACCCGAGACTTTGGAAATCCCCGGCTCTCTCGATGTCGTGTCAGCATCGTGGCCGTTTGGCCTGGCCGGGATTTTCTACATCATCTACTTCCAGAGCGATTTAATATTACTCAAGTACCTTGCTGGAGAGTCGGCGGTGGGAATATACAATGTGGCCTTCGTGGTAATGACCGCCGTTTATCTGTTCCCGAGTGTAGTGTATCAAAAATTTTTGCTACCACGCTTTCACCGCTGGGCTCACCACGATGTGGATAAGCTGCGTCAAGCTTACCGAAAGGGCAATTTAGCAATGCTGGTTCTAGGAGTGGCCGCGATGTTGCTACTTTGGGTGCTTGCACCACAAATGTTGCCTTGGTTGTTCGGAGAACAATATCTTGCTGCAATCTCGTTGTTAATTATTTTAGCTGTCGCTATACCATTCCGGTTTGTTGCATCCGGTGCAGGGGCTGTACTCACCACGAGAAACTACATTAGAACTAAGGTGCTTCTCATGGGAACTGCTGCTGTGTTTAACGTGGTGCTTAATCTACTGCTAATTCCGTTTTATGGGGCCAAAGGGGCGGCCATTGCGACTGTGATTACTGAATTCACAGTTTTATTGATGTATTACGGATATTCTACGTCATGCCTCAGGCAGATAATATATAATCATGAAAGCATATAATACTGTGGATCACATTATCTTATCAGCATCTATTTTTGGTGAATATACATCGTGTTATTCAAAAAGAGTAAGGGTCGTAAATGAAATTAAAAAGTACTTAGATAGTCTTTTTGATAATGGAAAAAACACAATTTTGCTGCACGGAAGTTATTCAACCGGAATTATTACAAACTTTAGCGATATCGACATAGTAATAATTTCCTCAAGCGAAAAACCAAAAAAAAGTAACGACATACATTGTGCTGATATAGCACGAAAATTATCTCTGTATATCCATAAAATTGATCCTTTAATGCATCATTGCGTAGATATTATTTCTGATAAATACTTTCATGAATATGATGAGTCAGTCCTGCCTGTTGATACCCTTAAGAAATCAGTGATTTTAAAAGGTGATCCGAATTTATATATTAGTACGAATAAAAAATTAAGTATTAATAATGCTTATAATAAACTTATTAATACATGTAATTCTGTTCTGTTGTGCAATAATAATCTTGTGAGTAGAACTCCATATAAACTTAAGTGCGTTATTTCTGTTGTATTGTTAATACCAATCCTTTTTATTGAGGCAATAGATGGTATTTTCTTGTACAAAAGGGAAGCTTTGAAACTATTTGAAGAAAAATACAACAAATTTTTTCCCTTAAGGGCTTTGGGTGAAGCAAGTCGTATGCGTGAGGAATGGAAAACAAATTGTATTTCTTTTGCCATTAGACGTTCACTTTTTCCAGTGGAGAATTTTGTTAGGTCGCCATTGTGGCTTCAGCGCATTTCGGGAGTCTTTTTTCCAATGAACGTTGATGATTATCAGGATTTTATGCGTCAAGTACAATCATTTGCAAATTCTGTAAAGTGTTATGCGGAAAGTAACTTTAAGCGATTATAGAAAAATAATTGAGCAATATCGGGAAATTGCGTTAAAAAATGGCGCGATAGATGTGGTGCAATGCGGTAGCGTAGATAATCCTGGTGTGTCAGATATTGACTGCATAGTTGTGGTGAGAGAGTGGGTTGAGGCTAATCGCGGGTTGATTTTTTATAACCCTGAAATCTTGTCTGTTTTATTCACACATGGTCCATTTATATGTACTAAAGACCTTCTGGGTGATCTGTTTAAATATACAACATTACGAGCTCTTGGTTCGTCTAGGTCGGAATATTTAACATTCTTTGATGAAGAAAAGTCCAAAATTATTATTGCTGCTCGTCAAGTGCGTTCGTGGTTACATTTTGATCGAATACTAAACTCTAATTTTAGCGATAGATCTATCCTTCTTATATTGAAAAGTGTTCTATATTCCCTGGATGAATGTAAGATTTACTTTAATTATAACAGTAATTATATTGCTACTATAACTAGTATTAAGAATAAATTGAATATTATTAGGAGCAGCGCTACGGAGGATGGTATCATTGATAATTTTGAGTTGCATAATCTAATTATTGAGTGCAAGTTAATGTTGTCGTTAGCCGGTGAGCAAATGGCATTGTGGGTTGCGTTTGCCACTAAAATAAAAAATAGTAATAAACATTATGTGATGAATGAATTCCTTAATATATTAGCTGGAAACTCGAAGTTTGATTCGATTAGTCCTGAAATTGAAAACGAAATTATCATGATGAGGAATTTTCGTGCTAAAATTATGGGTGGTTATTCGGCATCTGGAGCGATATGGAAAGGGGCTGAATTCCCTTTTCATATTGATTGTTCAAATTTACTTGGCTATCGAATTTGGTTTCGTCGCTATATAAAGAAAATCGTTGTCCCAATGATAAGACTTATGAGAAAAGTGCATGCCTGAGGTTACTGTTGTCATTCCGTGTTATTGTTGTGTCAAAACGATCGAAAGAGCCGTGGCTTCAGTTTATACGCAGACGCTGCGTCCCGCGGAAATAATTTTGGTTGATGATTGTAGTTTTGATAAGACGCTTGATAAGCTTCGAGAGATCAAGGAGTATTATCCGCCGGGCTGGGTAAAGGTAATCGAACTGCCACGAAATGTAGGCCCTGGCGAGGCGCGTAATGCTGGATGGGAGGCGGCCACTCACCCCTATATCGCCTTTCTTGATGCTGATGACAGCTGGCATACACAAAAGATTGAAATCCAATATGGCTGGATGAGTGAACATCCCGAGGTTAGCCTTACCGGTCATGCATTCAGACAAATACATGCTGACAGGGAGAGAGCGGTGTGCGTCAATTTCAAGAGGGAAAATGCCTTCTTCACTCCAGTTTTTAAACGTCAACTACTGTTATCAAACTATTTCTCTACACCAACTGTAATGATGCGACGTGATTTGCCCATGCGATTTGCTAAAGGTAAAAGATTCTGTGAAGATTATTTGCTTTGGTGCGAAATTTGCTGTGCCAAATTGTCATGTTATTACTGTGAATTGCCACTTACTTATTTATACAAAGATGCCTACGGAGCGGGCGGGCTTAGTGGCGACCTGAGGAAGATGCAAAATGGTGAATTGGAAGTGTACCGGCGGTTATATCAGGATAAATGCTATGGAATGTGGTCGTTTTTGTTTCTTGCGTCCTTTTCACACTTAAAATACTTTCGTCGAATTTTAAAAACTAAATTTTTCAGGTCTGGTGCCCTGTGATTTATTTGTTTGGATGGGGAGCCCTTTATTGGGCGTTTGTTGTTTCTGCGCTTGTAAATTACCGGGGCAAATTACTTTCCGTTCTTGCCTTGTTGTTCATCGCCACTATCTCGATATTGCGTGGAAATGTGGGGACCGATACTGTTAATTATGAACACATGCTTCTCTCAATTGTTGATACGGGGGGGGGTGGTGGAATTGAGCCTGGTTTTATGGTAATGGGCTGGGCCATGATTAAATTTTGGGGATCTGTTGAAGTTGCTGTTCGATCAATTTCATTGATTTTTTTCGTGCTTGTAATTGTTTTTATACTTCGCGCGGATCAAAATGAATCTTTTTTTTTAATGGCATATTTCGCGCCAGCCTTCGCTTACCAGTATAGCATGAACGCCTTGCGGATAGGCCTTGCCTCTTTAATATTGATAATAGCTGTTCAAGAAATTCGCAGGAGAGGAAGTTATAGGGGAATATTGATAGCAATGTCTTCATTGTTCTTTCATTATTCTGCTTTTATTTCAATATTATTTGTTTTTATTTCGCAGCGCCAATGGATACGGATGTCAAATTTTTTCTTGTTGATAGTTGCCACAATTATAGCGATAATTATGTATTATGCTAATTTGGATTATTTCAGCTCAAAAATTATTGCTTATGAAGCAATGTCTTCACCATCTGTTGTTTCCGGCCTAAGCAAAATTATTGTGATTTTTATAATAATTTTGGGCATTTTTTTCTCCTCACTTCCAGATGAAGAAAAAATAAAAATAATTATACCAGCTCTTTTGTTTGTCATGCTTTTTGGGGTGATGGCAAGTTTTACATACGCTGGATTAAGATTTCTGGATTTGGTTTCATTTGCTTTGCCGGTTGCTGTTTTAGCGACTTACTCGAGGTTGGGCCGACTATTTGACAAACAGGTAGTGTTAGCTCTTTTTTTGGGCGGAGCAATTTCCGCAGTGGGTGTTTATCGGGGGTTTATTCTTGAATTCGGGCAAGGAAAATCCCCGTTTTTGCCGTATGAGTTTCTCGATTTTCTGACATTTTAGGTTTGTTTGCACGAGGTGCGCAGATGAAAGTCTTTGTTTTTGGTGCAACTGGTTTCCTTGGCCGCGCTTTAGTGCAAAAAATGATCACGAGCGGTTCGGCAGTTTCAGTACTGACAAGGAACCCGTCCCGGATTAATTCATTTTGGGGGAATAGTGTTGCGGTCCACGTCGGTGATATGAGTGCAGGTAAGCATCCGAAATTATCAGAATATGATGTGGTTATTAATTGCGCTGGTGAAACAAAAGATGAGCGGTTGATGAGACAGCTACATGTTGAGGCGACAAAGAAGACTTTAGAGAATCTCAGGTCTGGAGATAACACACAATGGATCCAAGTTAGCAGTGTCGGAGTTTATGGGCCTCAAAACTCAGGAGTAATAAAAGAGGATTATCCCTTCAATCCTGTCGGGGAATATGAAATAACCAAGGCGGAAGGGGAGATAGTTGTTCATGAATTTTGTGAGAATAACAATATTCCTTATACTATAATTCGCCCGTCAAATATTTTCGGAAATGGTATGACCAACCAATCATTAGCCCAACTGGTACGGATGATAAGCCGGAACCTGTTTTTTTATATTGGTAATCCACTGAATTACAAGATGAATTATGTGCACGTTGATGATGTGGTGGCTGCGATTATTTTATGCATGAAAAATCCCGCTGCTATAAATCAAGATTTCATCGTTTCAGATGTTATGGATCAATATTCTTTCGTTAATTTAGTTAAAAGCGAGACGGGTGGAGGATGGGCCTGGACGCCGGTAATCCCTAAATATTTAGCGAGAAAATTGAGCTTACTCGCGAAAATTAATCCTAAATTCCCCCTTTCCTCTGGACGCCTGGCCGCATTAACGAATCGAGCGGTTTATTCCACTGACAAAATAAGGGATCAGTTAGCTTTTACGCCGATAGTTGGTATACGGGAGGGTCTTCGTCAATACTGCAGGAACCTGGCGCTATAAAAAATTGTAGAATATGCGGACATGCTCCACATTTATTTCCAGCTTGGATACCGGATCGGAAATTGGATAATGCTGATTTTTCGATATATTAATAGCTTTTTATTTACCTTTCTAGCCAATTTTATTGTGAAACCAAGGCCGACGCCAGGGAGGGGGTCTCCTGAATGAATGATTTAAGCGTCGCCAGGGTTTCAACGGTTAAGTTTTTTATTTTTACCCAGCTCGGGTCTCAACTTGAATCTATTAGAGCATCAGGAGCCAATCTGACAGTTATTACCAGTGACGATGATAACCTTGTTGATGATTCTGTAGATTTTGATAAGTTTAATTTTATTCCTGTCCATATACCCAGAAATATAAACTTATTGGCCGATTTTCGGGCATTGCTGGCGCTTGTCCGTGTCTTCAAAGCCAACAAATTTGATATTGTACATTCAACTACCCCCAAAGCAGGATTGTTATGTGCGATTGCCGGGAAAATTGCAGGGATAAAAGTCCGCTTGCATACTTTTACCGGCCAACCTTGGGCAACCAAGTCTGGACCTGAACAACTTATTCTAAAGTGGTGCGATAAAATAATCGGCCACCTTAACACCCGCTGTTACGCAGATAGTTTCAGCCAGAAAAAATTTTTGGTCGATAGCCATATAATGCCCAATTACAAACTCCATGTTTTGGGTGAGGGATCTTTGGCAGGTGTCGATCTACAACGCTTTAATCCCTGCCGTTACAAGAAGGAAGATAATGATCGACTCAAAGCAGAGTTAGACGTCCCGCAAAGCAGTTTTATAATATTATTTGTGGGAAGGGTAACACGCGAGAAAGGAGTTTTTGAGCTTATTCAGGCCTTTAGCGAGATAATCAATCGTGGAGTGGATGCCTATTTGGTTTTTGTTGGCCCTTTCGAAATTGATGCTCAGCAGTGTCTTGATTCCCTGAAAGGGAACAATGTGATGCAACGCATGCGCATTGTTGGTTTTTCACGTGAACCCGAAAAATATATGTCCATTTCTGACGTGTTATGTTTGCCTAGCTATCGAGAGGGTTTTGGGACCGTGGTGATTGAGGCGGCGGCAATGGGGGTGCCAACGATAGGAACTGATATTTACGGTCTTTCTGATGCTGTTGTTAACGGTGAAACTGGCATTCTTGTCCCTGTGCGCGACTATAAGGCCTTGGCTTTGGCTATGACTTCCCTTGCCGTTGATGCCACGCTGCGGGCTGAAATGGGGATAAATGCCCGCAAAAGGGTATTGGATAAATTTGACAGCCGTACCATGGGCCATCTCTTGATGCAGGAGTACAAAAATCTTATGGCTGACTTTACCCTTTCTGGTGGCTTGGAAGGCGAGAATTTATGATATTGGTTACCGGTGGCACCGGCTTTATTGGTAGTGCTTTGGTTAATCGATTGGCATCTATGGGTGAGCAGATATTATACACTACTCGTAAGGCTTATCAGCCGCCTGCATTTAAACACCAAACCAGCCTTATAATCCCAACGATTGATGGGCACACTGACTGGACAGGGGCTCTAGATGTTGTCTCATTGGTAATTCATACCGCGGCTCGAGTACATGTGATGTATGATAACGCGGTTGACCCATTGGCCGAATTTCGCAGGGTGAATGTTTCCGGGACCTTGAACTTGGCCCGGCAGGCGGCCGCGTCCGGGGTGCGTCGTTTTGTCTTTATTAGTTCGATCGGGGTCAATGGCAACAGCAATACCCGACCCTTTACCGAAGTGGACGAGCCTCGACCGGTCGAGCCTTACGCTCTTACTAAACTGGAAGCCGAGCAAGGTTTGGCTCGGCTGGCGGTGGAAACGGGCATGGAAGTGGTCATCATTCGTCCACCCTTGGTTTATGGCCCCAACGCACCCGGGAACTTCGGGGTTTTGCTGCGGTGGCTCACCAAAGGAGTCCCCCTGCCCCTTGGGGCGATTGACAACCGCCGCAGCCTGGTGGGGTTGGGCAATCTGGCGGATTTTATCATTACCTGCCTCGATCATCCCGCTGCCGCCAACCAGACTTTCCTGGTGGCCGACGGCGAGGATCTTTCTACCACCGAGCTGCTCCGCCGTATGGCTGCTGCCCTGGGCCGACCCGCGCGGTTGGTGCCGTTTCCGCAGTCGTTTTTGACAGCCGGGCTCAGAATTATTGGCAAAGGCGCCCTGGCTCAGCGTTTGTGCGGGTCGCTGCAGGTGGATACAGGCAAAGCCCGGACCTTGCTGGGCTGGCGGCCCCCGCTGAGCGTCGATCAAGGCTTGGCTGCCGCTGCCCGCCCTTTTCTTGAGAGTAATCATTGATGAGATTGCCCCTGCTGTTGTTGCTGGTGGCGGTGGTATCGTGGTTGCTGACCGGCCTGATCCGTCGTTATGCCCTGGCCCGCAATTTGCTCGATATTCCCAATGCCCGGAGTTCACACCAGGTTCCCACCCCTCGCGGCGGCGGGTTGGCTATTGTTGGGACTTTTCTTGCCGCCTTGCCGGTTCTGGCTTGGTTTGATTACCTGGCTTGGCCGGTGCTGGTGTGTTTGTTAGGGGCTGGTGCCTGGGTAGCCTTGGTCGGCTGGTGGGACGATCACGGTCATATCCCGGCCCGCTGGCGTTTGCTGGCCCATTTTGCCGGGGCGGCCTGGGTACTGGCCTGGCTGGGGGGACCGCCGTCATTGTCTGTGCTGGGCGTTGCAGTCGAGCTTGGCTGGCTGGGCTATCCATTGGCGGCTCTCTATTTGGTCTGGCTGCTTAATCTTTACAATTTCATGGACGGAATTGACGGCATTGCCGCCATCGAGGCCATTACGGTCTGCCTGGGGGGGGCTTTGGTTCATTGGTTGCTCCTGCCGGGCGAGCCTGGGTGGATTTTACCGTTGCTGCTGGCGGCGGCCGTGGCGGGTTTTTTGGGCTGGAATTTCCCCCCCGCCAGGATATTTATGGGCGATGGCGGCAGCGGTTTTCTGGGGCTGATGCTGGCGGCGCTGTCTCTGCTGGCTGCTCGGTCCGCCCCGGAACTTTTATGGTGCTGGTTGATTCTACTAGGGGTGTTCGTGGTTGATGCCACCTTTACCTTGGCGCGTCGCGTTCTGCGCCGGGAGAAATTCTATGAAGCCCACTGTTCTCATGCCTATCAGCATGCGGCTCGCCGCATCGGCGTCCACCGGCCAGTAAGCCTGGCCGTGGGCCTGATCAACCTGGGCTGGCTGTTGCCGCTGGCCCTCCTGGTTGCCCAGGGGAGCCTGGAGGGCCTGCCGGCGGTTTTGATCGCTTACGGCCCCTTAGTGGGGCTGGCTTTCTACTTTGGCGCTGGAGTTCATAATCAGGGTCCGGCCCGATCCCAAGTCAACGGCAAATGATATTTATGAGGGAGGAAACTCTCCCTCTTCAGAGGTTTGATTATGTTCAGAAAACTTAATTTCTGGATCGTGCTGGGAGCTGATATCTTGCTGCTGGCCGCCGCTCATCTGCTGGCCTACGGTATTCGCTTCGAGTTTGTCCTCAGCCTGCGGGAATGGGCCCAGATTTGGGCGGTGCTGCCTTGGCTGTTGCCTCTGAAAGTCGTCATTTTTTTCTTCTTCGGGCTCTACCGGGGGATGTGGCGCTATACCGGGGTTACCGACCTGCTCAATATTTTGCGGGCCAGTATCGCCACCGGGCTGCTGGTAATGGCCGTGCTTCTGCTGGTTACCCGTTTCGAAGGGTTCTCCCGTTCGGTGTTCGTGCTGGACACCATCCTTACCTTTCTCTTTGTGGCCGGGATCCGTTTCAGCCTGCGGCTTTTTTACCAGGCCCTGCCGACTTTTCGCGATCTGGAAACCAAGGCCGTGCGCCGCAAGCGCCTGCTGCTGGTGGGAGCCGGGGACGCGGCCGAGAAGATTGTTCGTGAAATCATGGATAACCGGGCCTTGCCCTACCAGGTTGTCGGGTTTCTCGACGACAATTCCGCCAAGATCGGTCAGCGGATTCATGGGATTCCGGTGCTGGGGCCGATAGCCGATGTTCGGGGCCAGGTTTGGCGGTCCAAGGCCCAGGAAATTCTGATAGCTATTCCCACCGCCAATCGCGACCAGATGAGCCGGATTGTCGACTTCTGCCGGGGAGCCGGGGTGCCCTTCAAAACCCTGCCGGGCCTGGGGGAGTTGATCAGCGACAAGGTGTCGATCAAGGCGATTCGCGATGTTTCCTACAAGGATCTGCTGGGTCGTAAACCGGTCCGGCTGGAACTGGCCAAGATCGACGATATCCTGGCCAGCCGTACGGTGCTGGTCACCGGGGCCGGCGGTTCCATCGGCTCCGAGCTTTGCCGCCAGATTCTGCGTTTCAACCCCGGCAAGCTGATCCTCTTTGACGCCGGCGAGGAAAACCTTTACCGGATCGAAATGGAAGTCCTCCATGAACGGGGTTTCCGGGACTACGTTACCGTGCTGGGCAAGGTCCAGGACCGGGGACTGCTGACCCATGTCTTCGAGCATTACCGGCCCGAGGTGGTCTTCCATGCCGCCGCGTACAAGCATGTCCCCCTGGTGGAGGCCAATCCCTGGGAGGGGGTTTACAACAACATTTTCGCCTCCAAGCGCCTGATGGAGGTTGCGCTACAGTACGGGGTGGACCGCTTTATCCTGGTTTCCACCGACAAGGCGGTGCGCCCCCCCAATGTGATGGGGGCCAGCAAGCGGCTGACCGAGATCCTCATGCAGGCCTATTGCGGTGAGCCCGGGGGAAACACCCGCTTCATGGCGGTGCGTTTCGGCAACGTGCTGGGCTCCTCCGGCTCGGTGATTCCCCTCTTCAAGCGCCAGATCGAGATGGGCGGGCCGGTGACCGTAACCCACCCCGAGATGACCCGTTACTTCATGTCCATCGAAGAGGCCTCCCAGTTGATTCTCCAGGCCGCGGCCATGGGGGAGGGCGGCGAGATCTTCATCCTGGAGATGGGCACCCCGGTGCGGATCGGCCAGATGGCCCACGATTTGATTCGCCTCTGCGGCAAGGAGCCGGAGGCCGAGATCGAGATCAAGTACATCGGCCTGCGTCCCGGCGAGAAGATGCACGAGGAGCTGATCACCGAAGGGGAGGGCATCGTCCCCACCGACCACGAGAAGATCATGGTCCTGCGGGGCCGGGACGCCTCCCTGGCCGACCTGCGCGAACCCCTGGAGCGCCTCAAGGAATGCGCCCGGCGCCACGACGCGGCCGGCATCAAGGCCGAACTGCATAAAGTAATCCCCGAATACACCCCCCGCGATACCACCAGCATTTTGTCATGACCTAGAGGGGATGGACTTGAAATCTGCCCCCGGTAATTGGTCGGGCCGGCTGCCGCTAAGACCCATCGGGGCTTGCGGCAACCGGCCTTTTTTTTTGCAATCAGGCGGCGGGTGGGGTAACAAGTTGGGATGGCAAGCTCAGACGACATAAGCCCGCCGGGAGCGGACGGGCGGGCCTGGTACGCGGTGCGGACCAAGCCCCACAAGGAGCGGATAGCCGTGGCCAATTACCGCAACCAGGGGTTGGTGGTTTATCTGCCCCTGATGCGGACGGTGCGCAAGCACGCCCGTCGCCGCGAGGAGGTTCTGCGGCCGGTTTTTCCCGGCTACCTCTTTCTCCACCTGGCCCCGGCCGAGCGCAACTGGACGGCGATTTCCTCCACCCGGGGGGTGATCGGGCCGGTTTGTTTCGGGGAGTCGTACGTGCCGGTGCCCGACTGGATTATCGAAGGGTTGCGGGCCAAGGAGGATGAAGCCGGGGTCATCGCCCCGGGCAGCTTTCAGCGGCCCAAGCTGGCCAGCGGCATGGAGGTGGAGGTGGAGCTGGACGGCGGCGGCTCGGCCAAGGGCTTTTTCTGCTCCTTCCACGGCGAAGAAAACGTGGTAATTCTGCTGGAAATCCTCCAGCGCCAGGTCAAAACCACCCTTCCCCTGGACCGGATCAAGCCGGTTTAGGACAAAAGTCGGGCATGAGGGGACAGATTAGCAAGCTGTCCCCGGGATGTTCAAATCTGTCCCTGATTTCCGGGGAGCACAGCCCTGAACCTAAATTTGTTCCAGAGATTGGTTGCTTAAGGCCTGGCTGGCCGCGGCCATGGCTTCCTTGACCAGCGCCGCCCCGCGGATCGGAGGAATGTCGGTGCCCATGATCAGGTCCAAGACCTCGGTGGGGGGAACCTTTTCCAGGTCCGTACCCAGCAGGTAACCGCTGCCCTTGTCATCCTCGCTTACCCAGCGGATCAGGCCGACACCGGCTAAAATTGCCGCCACCTGGTTGATTACCAGTTCCGGCTGGCGCAGTTTCATTGCCAGCCGCGTCGGGTCGCAGACCTGGCGTGCCTTGAAGTCGCGATGGATAACAGAGAGGATGGCGAAGGCCAGGGTCAGCTTGTTGACCGGAGAAATATCGGTGTCGTCCAGCCGGTAGCTGCGACGGGCCTGGACGGCAAAGGCCATTTCCGCCCCGGACAGAAAGATGATCCAGCACAACTGCAGCCAGATCAGAAAAAGGGGCAGGGTGGCGAAGGAACCGTAAATAGCGTTGTAGCGGGCCACTCCGATCTGCAGCTTGAGATAAATACTTTGGATAATCAGCCAGGCCAACGCCCCGAAAAGACCGCCGATCAGGGCCGGGGTTATCTTGACCCGGGTGTTGGGGAGAAAACGGTAGAGGACGGTGAAGGTCAGGGTCAGCAGGAGCAGCGGCATCAGGCTGATGAAAAACTGCTCTATGCCGCCTACCGGCAGGAAGATCTGCAGGCGTTCCTGCAAGGCCTCGCTTTGCAGGGTGGCCTCGGTGGCCAGAGTCAAGTTGATCGCCAGGGGCAGCAGGATCATCATGGACAAGTAATCCATGACCCGGCGGCCCATGGGCCGACTGCCGGCGGTGTGCCAGATGGCGTTCATCGAACGTTCGATGCTGCCTAAAACAAAAACCACCGCCATCACCAGGCCGACGACCCCGAAGGCGCCCAGAGTGGTGAAATCGGTGCGATCGACATAGTCGAAGATCTGGTCGATGGCCTGGCGCAGGTGCATGGCGCTGGTCTGTTCCAGCCGGGGAGCTTCTTCGGCCGGCGGGGCGGGCGGCTCCTGGTCGGGTTCGGATGTCGCGGGGGCGGAGATTCCCTCGCCATTGTCGGGAATCTCCAGAGGCTTGGTTACGGGCGGGGGGGAATCCTGGGCCACAGATGGGCGAGGGATTTCGGAGGAATCTCTCCAGAGGATGGTGGGCGATTCCATCTGGTCGACGAAACGGTGGGCCGCGTGGCGCATCTGGTCCCCGGCCCCCAACCCCTTGAGCACGGCGGTGCCCAGGGCCAGGGTGGGGACCAGGGAAAGGATGATGGTAAAGGTCAGAGCGCTGGCCCGCAGGGGAATCCGGTCCCGGTCGAATTCCCGGCCGAAAATCAGCAGCACCCGCAAGAAATCGCGCAGCCAGCGTTGCCACAAGGGGTCGGCGGCGACCGAGTTCTGCCAGATCCAAGTCTGGAGCCGCTCATGCTGCCGGCGCAGCCAGGCCAGGGGTGACTCGCTGAATTTCAAACCGGATTTCCTCTCATCGCCCGCCTTCTTCCCAAACTGTATGGCCCCACAAGCAAAACAACCTGATTCGAATCGAGTCAACGCAACCCAGCCCGTCGGCAATCATGCTTGCACAAACCCGTAAACGTTCGGCAGTGCCGTCTATTTGGGCAAGCAGCCTGCGCGGCTATACTTTGGTATGCCGCGGAGGCTGATCGCCCAAAGAGGCGGTGCTGCCGGACGTTTACGATTCAGATGGCTTCGGGGCCCCGCTCTCCGGTGCGCACCCGGATCACTTCTTCCACCGGCATCACGAATATCTTGCCGTCGCCGATCTTGCCGCTGTTGGCCGCCTCGCGGATGCATTCCACCACCTGGGCTGCCTGGGCCGACTCCACGATCACTTCGATCTTGATCTTGGGGATGAAGTCGACCACGTATTCGGCGCCCCGGTACACCTCGGTGTGGCCCCGCTGGCGCCCGTAACCCTTGACTTCGGTGATGGTCATGCCCTTGATGCCGATCTTGTTCAGGGCATCCTTGACCTTGTCCAGCCTGAAGGGCTTGATGATCGCTTCAATTTTCTTCATGTCCGACTCCCCGGCGGGTCCAAGTTGCAAGGTTTCCCCTGATCCGCGTAAGCTCTTCCCAGACCTTCAATCTTAATGGAGAACCGCGGTAAATAACAAGAAAAAACCGGGCGCGGCAAGCTGCGCCGCCCGGACCTTCGGCCTGTTTTATCCTCCGACCCGCCGGGATGTACAAACGGCTCGTTCTATGGTAATAGTTGGACCCCCCGCGCGGGGGGCGGGTGCAAGGTGGAACGCAGCCAGCCTTGGGACCCGCCAGACCTTTAATCGCCATTAATGCCGTCATTGGCAATCGGACTAAGAAAGGAGCGCTAAGACATGGGACAGACCGTTACGGAAAAGATTCTCGCCGCCCACCTGGTGGAAGGCGAGTTGGTCAAGGGCCGCGAGATCGGGATTCGCATCGACCAGACTTTAACCCAGGATGCCACCGGCACCATGGCCTACCTGGAATTCGAGGCCATCGGCATTCCCCGGGTGAAGACCGAGCTGTCGGTCTGCTATGTCGATCACAACCTGATCCAATCCGATTTCCGCAACGCCGACGACCACCGCTTTCTCCAGTCGGTGGCCCGCAAGTACGGCCTTTATTTCTCCCCGCCGGGCAACGGCATCTCCCACCAGGTTCACCTGGAGCGCTTCGGCCTGCCGGGCAAGACCCTGCTCGGTTCCGACAGCCACACCCCCACCGGCGGCGGCCTGGGCATGCTGGCCATGGGGGCGGGGGGGCTCGATGTCGCCATGGCCATGGCAGGCCGGCCCTTTTACCTGGTGATGCCCCGGATTTACGGGGTCAAACTGACCGGCAAGCTCTCCCCCTGGGTTTCGGCCCGCGATGTCCTGCTGGAGGTGTTGCGCCGGCTGTCGGTCAAGGGCGGGGTCGGCTACGTGATGGAATATTTCGGGCCGGGGGTGGCCGAGCTGTCGGTGACCGACCGGGCTTCGATCACCAATTTCGGGGCTGAATTGGGGGCCACCAGCTCCGTTTTCCCCTCCGACGCCAACACCCGGGCCTTTCTGGAAAGCGAGGGCCGGGCCGAAGGCTGGGTGGAACTGGTCGCCGACCCGGACGCGGTGTACGACGAGGTCATGGAAATCGACCTGGCGGCCCTGGAACCCCTGATCGCCTGTCCCTCCTCGCCGGACAACGTGGTGCCGGTGCGCGAGGTGGCGGGCAAGCCGGTGGCCCAGGTGCTGGTGGGTTCCTGTTCCAACTCGTCCCTGCGCGACCTGATGGTGGTGGCCAAGACCCTGGAAACCCGGGAAGTCAGCCGCGACGTCAGCTTCGAGATCAACCCCGGCAGCCGCCAGGTGTTGGAAAATCTTACCGCCCAGGGCGACATGCTGACCCTGGTCCGGGCCGGGGCCCGGGTCCACCAGGCCGGTTGCCTGGGCTGCATCGGCATGGGCCAGGCGCCGCCCACCGGGGCCATTTCCCTGCGCACCTTCCCCCGCAACTTCCCCGGCCGCAGCGGGACCAAGAACGACCAGGTCTATCTCTGCAGCCCCGAGGTGGCGGTGGCGGCGGCGATCACCGGCAAGATCACCGATCCCCGCGATTTGGGGGCGTATCCCGAATTCAAGCTGCCCGAGCGCTACCTGCCGGGAGATACCCGGATCGAGCCGCCCCTGCCGGACGGCAGTTCGGTGGAGATCATGCGCGGGCCCAATATCGCCCCCTTTCCCGATTTCGCCGCCCCGCCCGCCGAATGGCAGGGCGAGGTGCTGCTCAAGGTGGAAGACAATATCACCACCGACCATATCATGCCCGCCGGGGCCCGGGTGCTGCCTCTGCGCAGCAACGTGCCGGCGATCAGCGAGTTCGTTTACGAGGCGGTGGATCCCGATTTCGTCCAGCGGGCCCGCCAGCGGGGGCCGGGCCTGGTGGTTGGCGGCGACAACTACGGCCAGGGTTCGTCCCGCGAGCATGCCGCCCTGGCTCCGCGCTATCTCGGGGTCGAGGTCAAGCTGGTCAAGAGTTTCGCCCGGATCCACAAGGCCAACCTGATCAACTTCGGCATCATCCCCTTGACCTTCGGCGATCCCGCCGATTATGAGCGGATCGGCCAGGGCGATAAGGTGCGGATTCCCGGCCTGCGCGAGCAGATCGCCGCCGGAGCCGAGACCCTGGAGGTGGAAGTCGGCGAACAGCGCATTCCGGTGCGGCTCGAGGTTTCGCCCCGCCACCGCGAGATTCTTTTGGCGGGCGGGTTGTTGAACTGGGCCTCCCGGCAATAAAGAAAAAAAGGGCTTAGAACCTTACGAAGGCGCCGAGATAGGGGCCGGAGAAGCTGGCGTCGATGAAAACATCGGATTCATCGACCTTGATGTCCAGGTAGCGATAGCCCCCGAAGATGCCGACCAGGGGGACGGGCGAAAATTCGAGCTGGCCGTCGAGGTCGAAGAAGCGGTTGTTGTCGAACTCCAAGTAGCCGACGCGGCCGCTGATCGCCAGCAAATCGGAGATGCCGAGACGGGCCCGGGCGCCCAGGGTGGGGACCGGTACCGTGCCCGATTCCTTTTCGGTGATTCTCAGGCCCGGGGCCGCGGTAGATTCGCCGCTCAGGGTCATGTCGGCCATGACCAGCTTGACGGCGATTTCCGGACCCAGTTGGAGCTTGAAGGGCAGATGGTCGGGGTTGATCAGGAACCAGGTGAGACCCAGGTCGATGAGGTCGATTTCGACGTTGCTGGCGCTCTGGGCGGTGCCGCTGAAAGTGCGGCCGGCGAAGTTGACTTCCCGGTTCAAGCTGCCCTGGCCGCTGAACTCCAGGGGGGTGTAGCTGGCGGTCAGGCGCACGGAGCCGTGCTGCAGCGCTCCTTCGACGAAAAAATCCTTGCTGTCGTCATAGCGGAGGTCGTTTTTCAGGTCGATGGGGGTGCCGGCCAGGTTGGAACCGCTGGCGGCGAAGGTTCCGTCCGGGCTCAGCATCAGGTAGCCGGCCTTGAGCGACAGCCTTTCATCGGCCAAGGCCGCGCCAGCCGAAAAAAAGGTCAACAGGGCAAGCAGCGACAAATAGTGGAAAAAGCGCATGTTCAATCCTCCTGTCAATTAAATGATACCGGTGGGGTTGATTGGGAGATGTTATCAACTTGAAGTTGGACGCACAACTCCTGTTTGCTGCCGGATTGTAAAAAGCTGAAACCCTGACCAAAGGTTGCGAGCCTGGATGACTGATTCTCCTTTGTTCAAGACGCTCCAGCCCCTGGTGCTGGCTTCGGGCTCGCCCCGGCGGCGGCGGATGCTGGCCGAGTTGGGACTGGATTTCACTTTGGCGGTGGCCGATATCGCCGAGGTGGCCCAGCCAGGGGAAAGCCCGGCCGATTTTGCCCGGCGGCTGGCCGGGGAAAAAGCGGCGGCGGTGGCGCTGCGCCATCCCGCAAGCTGGGTGCTGGCCGCCGATACGGTGGTGGCCCGGGCCGGCCGGATTCTGGGCAAGCCCGCCGATCCCGAGGACGCGGCGGCGATGCTGGCGGCATTGAGCGGCCACTGGCACACGGTCTGGACCGGCTTTGCCCTCCGGCGGGGCCGCGATGTCCTGGCTGAGGTGGTGGCCACCGAAGTCCGCTTCGCTGAACTGAGCGAGCCGCTGATCCGGGCCTACGTGGCCACCGGCGAGCCCCTGGACAAGGCCGGGGCCTATGGCATCCAGGGCCGGGGCGGCCTGCTGGTCAGGGAAATCCGGGGCTCCTACAGCAATGTGGTCGGCTTGCCCCTGGCCGAGGTGATCGCCGCTTTGACCGCCCGGGCCATCATCAGTCCGGCCTCTTTGTAATCCCTCCCTTTTTCTCCGCCCCTTCCCGGAGCAGCAAGCCCGGCCGGCAGGACTTCCGGTAAAAATTCACCAAAATAGCCCGCGCTGATCAAGGCGCGGGCTTTTTTGTGCCAGCCGGCCGGGCCGGCCTCCCGCCGACTTGACCGGACTTGGCGAGGCTGATTGCGGCGGCCGGGATTGCGTAAACCTTTGCCTTGTCGTATCTTTCGGGAATATCGATATTTATCGCTTGACCTGGGGGGATTTTGCCGCTAGCATGGCCGGGTTGTCAAACAATCTCTTTTGGGGCCAATTATTTGGGCCGGGGTACCTGACTCCTGAAACCACGGCAGGGCCGGCAGATGCCGGAGGTTGTCCCATGAGCGTCGAGCTTACCATACCGCGGAAATTCAGGGAGCAGCTTGACTGGGAAAGGTTGCTCGCCGACATTTATCGCACCGTCACCGACAGCGATGCCTGGCCGGTTTTCCTCGATCAGCTGGTAAAGGCCACCGCTTCGCGCTCGGCCCGCCTGCTGGTGATGAATCGCGAGGCCACCCGGGTATTTTCCAGCCTCAAGCGCAATATCGACGACAACTGTCATCGGC
Organism: Desulfurivibrio nitratireducens; assembly: GCF_044068515.1. Classification (NCBI taxonomy): domain Bacteria; kingdom Pseudomonadati; phylum Thermodesulfobacteriota; class Desulfobulbia; order Desulfobulbales; family Desulfobulbaceae; genus Desulfurivibrio; species Desulfurivibrio nitratireducens. The sequence continues at coordinate 579 of NZ_JBIPKI010000034.1, read as the reverse complement.
GCTACGTCGAACATTTCGTCAATACCTGCCCCTGGCGGCCGGAGCTGCGGCAAAAAAAGCCGGGCCGCCTCTATTCGACCTACCTCCACTTCAGTTGCTCCCAGGCCAGTTATTATCGCAGCGAATTTTTCAATGACTGGGCCCGCGCCCAGGATATCCACCATGGCGTTTGCGGCACCATTTTTCAGGATGGGGGCCGGTCGGTCCAGTTGCTGGTCCAGCGCACCTGCGATCAGGGCCACTACACCGAAGCGGAAACCGATTTTTTCAACTTTTTCGTCCCCCACCTGCAGCAGGCGCTGCTGCTCGGGAGCCGGATCACCGCCGACCGGGCTCGTTCCGCGGCCATTGCCCGGGCGGCGGGCGAGGAAACTCTGCCTTTCGTATTGCTGAATCATGACCTGCGGATTGTTTTTGCCAGCCCGGCCGCCGAGTTTTTGCTGGCCACCGCCACCGGGCTGACGGTGCAGGCCGGCCGGCTGGGGCTGGCCGATGAAGGGGCCGATCGCCGGCTCCAGCAATTGAAGCTGCCGTCAAGGCCCTGCTCGACGGTGATCCTGGCCTTTTCCACGACCACCC
>NZ_JBIPKI010000033.1:0-28907 GCF_044068515.1 Desulfurivibrio nitratireducens | reverse complement strand
CCACCAGAACCCGCTCCTCGTCCGCCGCCGCCAGTTCCAGGGCCACCTGGTTGGTGGAGTCGGTCTCCGACAAAAAGCGCAAGGGGCGGCCGGCCAGCCTGCCTTGCCGCCCCAGCTCCCGCCAGTGGGGTTCATCGTCTATTCTGGTAATCATTCAGCGTCGATCACTATGGTTGCAAAACGGGTAATCTTCCGGGTCGACAACCTTCAGCCCTCGGCTTGCCGCCTCGTGCAGCAGGCTCCGCAGTTTTTGTTAGGAAATCCAGCCCGCGGCATTAAAAAGGGGCACCCTCACCTTGCGCGCCGCCTTGCGCAGCATGGCGTCACCGGTGGCCAAGGGCAGGGCCAAGCGCATAGCGAGGTCAAGATAGCTTGCATCATAGGTTGATAGCCGGTGTGCCCGAGCCAGGGCGAATATTTCCCGCAACATGCGCTGGGGCGGCTCCGGCTCCACGGTGATGGGCAATTGAGCAAGCAAGGTCAGAAAACGGGCACTATCCGCCGCGCTCAACCGCCGGCGACGTTCAGCCACCAGCAGGACGTTCCCGATTTCCAGCGGCCAGATGGACGGCACCAGAGCCTCGACGGTGGCAAAGGCATCGAGAACGGCGTCCGCGTATTTGTCCGCCTCATCCTCAAAGCACCAGGACATTACGACTGAGGCATCCACCACCAATTGCTCATTCACTTAATCCCTGCCTTCTTCGATCATTTGTTTCAGACTCAAGCCGGCCAGGGTGTGATGACGACGAAACTTCTTAAGTTCGGCTATGGCCTGAGCGGGAGCGTGACCGGGGTGATCAGGGGCGGCCCGGAGGACGGCAACGGGAACTCCGTGCTTGGTTATGGTTATCTGCTCGCCGGCCTGGACCCGTTCCAGCAATTGACCAAGCTTAGTTTTGGCCTCATAGGCGCCGATGGTTTCCATTTCTTTTTTCTCCACACTAGTTCTTAAAACTGGTCTAAGACCAGTCTAAAGCGGCTGGGACAATATGTCAAGGATCCCTGTTGGCCGGGTTCAACTGCTGGCGCGAAAACCAGCAACAGTTGCTCAGCGGGGGCGACAAGCGATTTGCCTTCAGTCGTTTTGCAGCTCCCGCAGGGCCCAGTGGTTGGTCATATCCAGGTGCAGGGGGGTGATCGACACGTAGCCGACCAATACGGTCTGGACGTCGGTATCCGGCTCCTCGCTCCAGTGGGGGGTGCCGCCGCCGATCCAGTAATGGCGGCGACCCCAGGGGTCGAAGGTTTCCTGGATGGCGTTGTCGTAAAGGCGGCGGCCCTGGCGGGTGTAGCGCCGGCCCAGGATTTCCGCCGCCGGTCGGTTGGGGACATTGACGTTGAAGAGGGTGTTGGCGGGCAGGCCCCGTTCCAGCACCTCCGTCGCCAGGATCCGGGCCTGGGCGGCGGCCACCGGGTAACGGCATTCCTCGCCGTTGGCCGCCACCAGCGAGACGGCAAAGGAGGGAATGGCCAGCAGGGTGCCCTCGCGGGCGGCGGAAACGGTCCCGGAGTAATTGATATCGTCGCCCAGATTGGGGCCGGGGTTGATTCCCGACACCACCAGGTCGGGGCGGGACGGTAGAACCTTGTTGACCCCGATCATCACGCAGTCGGCCGGGGTGCCGTCGATGGCGTAGGTATCTACGGCGATTTCCTTCACATGCAGGGGCCGGCGCATGGTCAGGGAATGGCTGGCGGCGGAATTGTCCCGGTCCGGGGCGACGATCACCACCCGGCCCAGGACCCCCAGGGCTTCGGCCAGGGCCAGCAGGCCGGGGGCGTTAACCCCGTCGTCGTTGGTCAGCATGATCAGCGGCATGGTTTTTCCTCTTTGGGAAAGGGCGGATTTCCGGCCTCTGCGAAAACGGCGGCTCGGGGCATCAGCTCAATTGGGCGCTGATCTCCGGGGTCACTGATTTCAGCCTCGGCTCAAAGTTACCAGATAAAATCGCTTGCGGGTTCTCTTTTTTGGCGTTTCTCTGGGCAGAACCGGCGGAACCGGACCGTCCCCGGGGCCGAGGGTCGGCGGCCGGTTGTTTTCGGGTTGCCTGCGCTGGACTATGGAGTTTTTGGCCCGCTGGTCTATAATGGGAAAGCAATTTATGCCCGCAACTTTTCAACCAGGGAGGAAAAACGATGCCTTACGTCAACATCCGGGTGGCCGGCAACTTGAGCAGGGAACAGAAAGCGGAGATTTCCGCCGGGGTGACCGAGGTCATCGTCCGGGTGGCCCACAAGCCGGCCGACTCGGTGCTGATCTTCATCGACGAGGTGCCCCACGAGAACATCGCCTCCGGCGGCCGGCAACTGCAGGCCCCCGCCAAATGAAACCCCTGCTCCAGGTGGCGGAAAAAGAGCGGGCGCGCCGGCGCCTGGCCGAGCTGCGGGAACAGATCAGCTATCACGATCACCGCTACTATGTCCTCGACAGCCCGGAAATTTCCGATGCCGAGTATGATCTTCTCTTCCGCGAACTCAAGGATCTGGAGGAGCGCTACCCGGACCTGGTCAGCTCGGATTCCCCCAGCCGCCGGGTGGGCGGCGCGCCTTTGGCCCAGTTCGCCCCGGTGGCCCACCGCCAGCCGATGCTCAGCCTGGAAAACGCCTTCAACGAAGGGGAAATCCGCGACTTCCTGGTCCGCCTCGGCCGCTTTCTCCACACCGACCAGGTTCCGATCCTCCACGCTGAGCCCAAGCTCGACGGTCTGGCGGTGGAACTGGTTTACGAGGACGGGGTTTTCAGCCTGGGCTCCACCCGCGGCGACGGCCTGACCGGAGAAAACATCACCGCCAATCTGGCCACCATCGGCTCGATTCCGGCCCGGCTCCAGGCCCCGGCCCCCGGAATGCTGCCGGCCCGGCTCGAGGTCCGGGGCGAAGTCTGCCTGAGCATTGCCGGCTTCCGGGAACTCAACCGGCAGCGGGCCGAGGCCAGCGAGGCCCTCTTCGCCAACCCCCGCAACGCCGCCGCCGGCTCCCTGCGCCAGCTCGACGCGGCGGTGACCGCCGCCCGCCCCCTGGAATTTTTCGCCTACGGGGTGGGGGATGCCGCCGATTTCGGCGTCGCCACCCAAGCAGAACTGCTGGCTGCCCTGGCCGGCGCCGGCTTCCAGTTGATTCCCCACGGCCGGACCTGCCCCGACCTCGCCACGGTGATCGCCCATTTTCACCACCTGGCCGAATTGCGCCGCGAGCTGCCCTACGAGATCGACGGCATGGTCATCAAGGTCAACGATCTGGCCCTGCAGCAGCGACTGGGTGCCAAGGCCCGCAGCCCCCGCTGGGCGGTGGCGGCCAAGTTCGCCGCCGTTCAGGCCACCACGGTCCTGGTCCGGGTGGAGTTCCAGGTGGGCCGCACCGGGGCGGTGACTCCGGTGGCCCGGCTGGAACCGGTCAGCGTCGGCGGAGTCACGGTGAGCCGGGCCACCCTGCACAACGAGGATGAAATCCGGCGCAAGGATCTCCGCCTGGGCGATACGGTGGTGGTCCAGCGGGCCGGCGAGGTCATTCCCGAGGTGGTCAAGCCGGTGGTGGAAAAACGGTCCGGGGCCGAGCAGGCTATCCAGTTGCCGGCCGCCTGTCCGGAATGCGCCACTCCCCTGGTCCGCAAGGAGGGCGAGGCGGTGCGGCGCTGCCCCAACCCCCTCTGCCCGGCCCAGCGCCTCCGCTCCCTGATCCACTTCTGCAGCAAGGCGGGGCTGGATATCGAGGGTTTGGGCAAGAAGGCGGTGGAGCAATTGGTCCAGACCGGTTTGGTCCGGGATATCCCCGATATCTACCGCCTCCGGGCCGAACAACTGGCCGAGCTGGAGGGCTGGGGGGAAAAGTCGGCGGCCAATGTGATCGCCGCCATTGCCGCCGCCAAGCGGACCCGCCTGGCCCGGCTGCTGGCCGCCCTGGGCATTCGCCACGTGGGCGAGGTCAACGCCCAGCTCCTGGCCCGCCGCTTCCCCACCCTGGAGGCGATCAGTCAGGCCGAGGAAGAGGACCTGCTGGAGATCGACGGGGTCGGCCCCCAGGTCGCCGCCTCCCTGGTCAGCTTTTTCCGCGATCCGGCCACCGAGGAGATGCTGGCCCAACTGCGGGACCTGGGCCTGGAGATTCTGCCCGAGGAGGCCCGGGGCGAGAATCTGCCCCTCCAGGGCCGAGTTTTTCTCTTCACCGGCACCCTGGAGCACTTCTCCCGCGACGAGGCCAAGGCTCGGGTCAAGGAACGAGGCGGGGAAATCGCCACCACCCTCAACCGCAAGGTCACCGACCTGGTCTGCGGAGCCAAACCCGGCTCCAAGCTGACCAAGGCCCGCGAACTGGCCATCACCATCCTCGAGGAAGCGGATTTCCAGCGCTTGCTAGCCGGTAGCAGCCAGGGGTATGTCTGAAAACCCGGCTTGGGGCGGTTTTTTTATTATGGGGTTGCTTTTTGCCGCGGAAACCGCCATTCCTATGATTAATTCCTTTTTTTGCCAACCTGAACCCAAGCAAGGCCCATGACCCTGCCGCTTGCCAACCCTGAACTCGATAAACCGCTGGTCCTGGTGGTCGACGACGACGCCGACATGCTGACCATGCTGGTGCGGCTGCTGAGCCGCAAGTTCGACTGCCGGGTGGAAAAGGCCGTTTCCGGCGAGGCGGCCCTGGCCTACCTGGACCGCAACCGGCCCGATGTGATCATCACCGACCTGCGGATGCCGGGCCTGGACGGGATGTCGCTGCTGACCCAGGTCAAAGAGCATGATCCGGAGATCGCGGTGATTGTGATGACCGGTTACGGCAACGTCGAGCTGGCGGTCCGCTCCCTGCGGGAAGGGGCCTATGACTTCGTCGAAAAACCCTTCGACCAGGAACGGATCGTCCACAGCCTGGAGCGCTGCCTGGAGCGGGTGCGGCTGCTCAAGGAAAACCGCTATCTCCAGGAGCGGCTGAGCTCCAAAAAGGTCTTTTGCGGCCTGCACGGCTGCTCGTGCCGGATGCAGGAGGTTTTCGACCTGATCCGCAAGGTCGCCGACACCAATGTCACCGTCCTGATCCGGGGCGAATCGGGGACCGGCAAGGAACTGGCCGCCAAGGCTCTCCACACCCTGAGCCGCCGGGCCGCCAAACCGCTGATCACCGTCAACTGCCCGGCCCTGCCGGCCGAGATTCTCGAAAGCGAACTTTTCGGTTACGTCAAAGGGGCCTTTACCGGGGCGGCCCAGGACAAGACCGGCTATTTTCTCGAGGCGGACGGTTCGACCCTGCTGCTGGATGAAATCGGCGATCTGCCCCTGACCCTGCAGACCAAGCTGCTGCGGGTTCTCCAGGAAAAGGAGATTACCCCGCTGGGCCGGACCAAGGGCAGGGCGGTCGATGTCCGGGTGGTGGCCTCCACCAACCAGGATCTGGAAGCCAAGATCGCTCAGGGCCAGTTCCGCGAAGATCTTTTTTACCGGCTCAACGTGGTGACCATCACCATGCCGTCGCTGGCCGAACGGCCCGAGGACATCCCCCTGCTGGCCCGCCACTTCCTGCAAAAATACGCGGCCGAATACGACCGGGGCGATTTGACCTTTGCTCCGGCCACCGAACAGGAGTTGCTGCGGCGCCGCTGGAAGGGCAATATCCGCGAATTGCAGAATACCGTTAAGCGAGCGGTACTGCTTACCACCACCCCGCAAATCACCCCCACCGATCTTTCCGAAAACGGCTCCAGCCCCGAGGAAACCCCGGCGGCGGCCGAACCCCGGCCGATCCTGACCGGGCTTTCTTATAATGAAGCCAAAAGGGAAATCCTGACCCGTTTTTCCCGCGAGTATCTGACCGCGGCCCTGCTTCAAAGCGGGGGCAACGTCACCGCCGCCGCCCAGAGCAGCGGCCTGGGCCGCCAGGCTTTCCAACGCCTGCTGCGCGGCTACGACCTCAAGGCCGAGTCATTTCGCGACGACAAACCCTGACTCGCGGCTCAATCCGCGGACCCTCATCGCACAACCCCCAACCCCCTGCACCACCACCCACCCTACCCGCTCTCTGGTGGCCACCGCTTCGCCCCGGCGCCGGGCCAGTTCCTTTTTCCTCACCCCCGGGTGCATTGTTTTTGTTGCACTGCCACAACCCGGTTGCGGGGCAACCCGGAGAATTTATGGCGACTTGGCCCCGGCCAGTTGGCCCCTGCAGCTAACCTTCTGAAAACATAGCATTAATAATTTGCGGCCCCTCCTCATAAATTTACCAAGCAACGGCATCCTTATTGCAAAGGTTGCCTGGTGATCGCCGGCCGCGAGCCCAGGAGAGGAGGAGGCTGCCGGCGAAGTTGGAACCACCGTCGTGTCCCGCAAAATTTGTCAAACCCTATAGGGAGGAGAGTTATGCCGAAAAAACTGTTACTGACATCCCTGCTCGCCATGGCGCTGTTGACCGTCGCCATGGGCGGCCTGGCCCTGGCCGACGACCGCCTGGCCGATGCCATCAATCAGGCGGTGGCCGGGGGCACCATCGATCCCGCCGCCGAACCTGGCTACCTGGGCATCCCAGGCGGTCCCCAGATCAACCTGATCCTGGCCTTTGCCTGGGCGATCTGGGTGGGCTGGATCTTCTCCACCGTGGGTGCTTTCGGCGGCATCATGGCCGGTATCGGCCATATCAGCATTTACGGCCTGGGCAACTATGCCGGCACCTTCAGGGAAACCTCGCCGGACCTGAATAAATCGGTGACCGACTCCATCCGGGTTTCCAACCAGTTTATGGTCGGCTTGAGCGCCCTGGTTTCGTCCTTCAACTACTTCAAACTGGGCCGCCTGGTCTGGCCGGTGGGTATTTTTCTGGCCGGCGGCTCGATTCTGGGCAGTTACCTGATTCCCACCCTGACCGCGGGCAGGATTTCATTCCGTGAATATGTAGGCTACTTCGGGATATTCGTCCTGGTGCTGGGCTTCTACATGCTCTATGAAACCACCCCCGCCGGGGCCAAGCGGAAGAAGAAGGCCAAGGAAGCCGCCCAGGCCTTTGAAGCCACCATGAAGCGGAAGAAGGCCGGCGAAGCGGTGGACACCTCCGAGCTGGGCGTCAAGATGAACAAATGGAGTCTCTCCCGGGTCTCCTTCAATTTTTACGGGGTCGAGTTTTCCTTCAGCCCCATCCTGCCGATCGTGGGCGGTTTTTTTATCGCCGCCATCGCCGCCTTCCTGGGAGTTGGCGGCGGCTTCATGCTGGTGCCCTTCCTGACCAGCATCTCCGGCCTGCCCATGTACCTGGCCGCCGGCACTTCGGCCATGGCGGTGCTGATTGGGATGATAGTCAGTATCCTGAGCTACCTGGCCGCCGGGGCCCTGGTCCACTGGCCCCTGATCGGGACCCAATTGGCGGGGATCTTTGTCGGTTCGATGATCGGTCCCCGGACTTCCCAGTACATCCCCGACAAGATTTTAACCCGGATCTTTATCGTCCTGGCCTTTTATGTCGGCCTTAACTTCATGGCCCGGGGATTCCTGGGCAAAGACCTGATCCGCCTGCTTTTTGGCTAAATGATATTCCTTTATGCCCGGGGCAACTCCATGTTAATCTGGAGTTGCCCCATTTCTTTGCTTTGCCAACCGGCCGGCCCTCAAGATCGCTTTAACCCGAGGAGCTCCATGTCTTTCCGCCACCTCCTTTTTCTCTGCGCCATTGTCGCCCTGCTGTTAATGCCGGGCTGCAACGGCCAGCCCGCCCCGGTCAAGGTGGACTTGAGCGTGCGCGAGGAGGTCGCCCCCCGGGCCCGGCCGCCGGCGATTACCTACGCATACCTGCCCCAGTATTCCCACACGGTAGCCTTCGAGCGCCATCAGCCCCTGATCCGCTACCTGGCCGAGAGCACCGGCCTCAATATCCAGCAGGTTTTTCCGGAAACCTTCCATGAACACATGCAGATGCTGGAGCAGGGCACCATCGATATTTCCTATGCCAACCCCTTCGTCCATGCCCTTACCGCCCAGCGGACCGGAACCCGGTTTTTCGCCAAAATCATCGAGCCGACCGGAGAAGCCAGCTTTGGCGGCCTGATCATCAGCCGCCGAAACAACCCCGAGATTCAAAGCCTGGAGGATTGCCGGGGCAAACGCTGGATCGCGGTGGATCAGTTCTCCGCCGGCGGTTACCTCTTCGGGTTGGGTCATTTTGTCGATCACGGCCTCAACCGGGAGGATTTTGCTGAAATCGCCTTTGCCCCGGGACCGGGGGGCAAGCAGGAGAGCGTGATCCTGGGAGTCTATTCCGGGCGGTACGACGTGGGCACGGTCCGGGAAGGAGCCCTGGAGCTGCTGGCCGACAAGATCGACCTGGACCAGATCCGGATCCTGGCCCCGACTCCCCGTTATCCCGGCTGGGGCTACGCGGCCCGGCCCGGCCTGGCCGATGAGGTGGTGGAGGCCGTCAAGTCGGCGATGCTGGCCCTGAATCCGGAGAATCCCGAGCATCGCCTGATCCTGGACAAGGCCGCCATGGGGCGGATCATTGCCGCCGGCCCCGAGGATTTTCAACCGGTGCTTGACCTGGTGAGCCGGGTCGGCCTTTAGCGGGAGGCGCTCCCTTGATGGGCAACACTGCTCGCTTGCTGACCCGCTTTTCGTTGCGGGCCAAAATCAACCTGGGCCTGGCCCTGATCATCATCTTTTTCGGCCTGCTGCTCAGCTCCCTGAATTATGTCGCCAGCTCCCGCACCGTCCAGGGCGAAACCATCAAGCGGGGCCAGGACCTGGTCGTAAACCTGGCCGCCCGCTCGGTGGAGTCCATCTTATCGTTGAATTTTCTGCGCCTCACGGTGCTGACCACGGAAATCGGCGGACTGGGCGAGCAGGCCGATATCGCCTACGCCTTTTTTCTCGACCCCCAGGGCCAGGTCCTGGCCCACAGTTTTCGCGACGGCTTTCCGGTGGAACTGCGCCGGGCCAACGAGGTGGCCGACGATCAACCCTACGCCCTCCGGTTTCTCGATACCGGCCAGGAACTGCTTTACGATTTTGCCGCCCCGGTGATGCTGGGCGAGACCCGCCTGGGCACCGCCCGGGTGGCCCTCTCCTACAACACCGTCAAGGCCCCCACCGACCGGCTCCTGAAAGTCAGCATCATCATGACCCTGGGCGCCACCCTGCTGGCCCTGATCGGGGGCACTCTCTTTGCCCGCACCGTAACCCGGCGGATCAATGTCCTGCGCGACTCGGTGGCCAGCGTGGTCAAGGGGGACCTGGATGTCCAGGTAAGTGATTCCCTGGACCGCAACTGCTGGGAGATCATGGATTGCCCCATCAAGGAATGCCCGGCCTACGGAGATCGCCGCCGGCGCTGCTGGTATGTGGCCGGCACCATGTGCCCGAAGTGCGGCTCCGGAGAGGGGGCGGAAAAACTGGAGCGCTGCCTCGACTGCCCGGTATATCGGCACAATGTCGGCGACGAGATCCAGAACCTGGCCGAAGCCTTCGACTACATGGCCTGGAGCCTGAAAAACCATATCGAGGAGTTGCGCCTGTCGGAAAACAAGCTGGGGCGCCAGAAGCAGTTGCTGAAAACCATTCTGGACGTGACCCCGGATATGGTCGCCCTCCAGGACGAAAAAATGGTTTACCTGGCGGCCAACAAGGCTTTCTGCGGCCACCTGGGCCGGGAGGAGGAGCAGATCATCGGCAAGACCGATTTCGACCTGCTAAGCGCCGAGCAGGCGGACCAGAATTATCACGAGGATATGCAGATCCTCCTGAACCGGGTGCCCCTGTCCAAGGAAATCATGACCAAAGGGCGCCAGGGCAAGAAATGGCACCACGTGGTCAAGGTGCCGGTGGTCGAGAATGAGCGGATCATCGGCCTGCTTTCCACCTCCCGGGATATCACGGTGATCAAGCAGTACCAGGAAAAACTGATCCATTCCCAGAAAATGGAGGATCTGGGCCGGCTGGCCGGCGGGGTCGCCCACGAGATCAACACCCCGCTGAGCATCATCCTGGGTTATTCCCAGTTGCTGCTCAAGGATATTCCCCCCGATGATCCGGTGGCCCAGGATGTGGCGATTATCGAGAAGCAGACCCAGGCCTGCCGCAAGATTGTCGCCGATCTGCTCAGCTTTTCCCGCGGCACCGACCAGGCCCGGGAACAGATGGATATCAACGAGTCGATCCGCGAGGTGGCCAACCTGGTGGAACATATTTTTCGCCAGAACCGGATCACCATTCTCCAGAGCCTGGATGACCAGATTCCCCCCATTCACGGCAACCGCGAGCGCCTGCGCCAGGTCTGGATGAATCTGCTCAATAACGCCGCCGACGCCATCGGCAGCGACGGCTCGATCCAGATCAAGACCAAGCTCTGCGCCCACCGGCGCCGCCTGGTGGTCTCGGTGGCGGACACCGGCAGCGGCATCGACGAGCATGACCTGGACAAGATTTTCGAGCCCTTTTTCACCACCAAACCGGTGGACAAGGGGACCGGGCTGGGGCTTTCGGTGACCTTCGGGATCATCAAGGATCACGGGGGCCGGATCAGCGCCCTCAGTCCGGTGCCCCGCGAATACATGGAATTCCCGGCGGAATTTGAGCATGGCCCCGGGCCGGGGACGGTTTTTTTCGTGGAACTGCCCCTGGAGGGCGATTCCTTGCCCGATGATGAATGTATCGAAATTCCCAAGAACAGATAGCAGGAGGCGGTATGGCGGAGATACTGGTTTTGGACGATGTAATCGATGTCGGCATGATGATTCGGCGCATTCTGGCCCGCAAGGGCCACCAGGTTCACGTCTACAGCGACGAGGAGCCGGCCCTGGCCCACGCCCGGGAAAATCCTCCCAGCCTGGCCATTCTCGATATCAAGCTCAAAAAGATGAGCGGGGTTGAGGTGCTGGAGGAGCTGAAAAAGATCAACCCCGGGATCAGGGTGATGATGCTCACCGGCTACCCGACCCTGGAGACCGCCAAGCAATCCCTGCAGCTCGGGGCCGATGAATACTGCATCAAGCCCATCGATATCGACGAGCTGGAGGAGAAAACCAGCCAGATCCTGGCCCGGGGCGGCCAGGCATAACCACTTATGGCGCTGCAGAAATTAACCTCCTGGGCTGAGCGGTTCTTCACCCCCGACAAGGTCGTCCAGCGGCAGTTCGCCCTCTTTCAGGCCCTGCTCCGCCAGGACCGGATCTGCCTCAAGCTGATCACCAAGCTGGAGGAGATCGCCCAGCGCCCGATTCCCTGCGACTGGACGGGGATCGAAGCGCTGGTGCGGGGGCTCTCCCTTGCCATGGAGCGCCTGACCCGCTGCCTGGAGGAGATGAATCCCGGGGCCTATGGCGAACTGGCCGTCAGCCAGGCCCGGATCGCCGGTCGTCTGACTGAGCTTTTCTCCACCCCGGCGCTTGCCGCCGATCCCCCCTATGCCCTGCCCCTGGACACCGCCTGGGAGTATCCCGCTCTGCTGGGAGGCAAAGGAGCGGCTCTGGCCCAAATCCGCCATGAGAGCGGAATTCCGGTCCAGCCGGGACTGGTCATAACCATCAACGCCTTCCAGGCCTTCATCGATGAAAACGGCCTCCGGAATGAGATTGCCCGGCGGCTGCGCAGCCTCAATTTGGGCCAGCCCCGACGGCTGGAGAAGGCTTCCCGCCTGCTCCAGGAGCTGATCATGGCCGGCCGGGTGCCGGCGGCGGTGGAGGATAGCGTTCGGGCCGCCATTGCCCAGGTGGCTGGAGATGATCCCGCCGTCACCTGGGCGGTGCGCAGCAGCGCCCGGGCCGAGGACAGCGAGATCTCCTTTGCCGGCCAGTACAACACCGTGCTCAAGGTCAAGCGGGAGGATCTCTTTACCGCCTATAAAAAAGTACTGGCTAGCAAGTATGGCGTCAGGGCCCTGACCTACCGACTCCACGCGGGGCTGGCCGACAGCCAGACCCCCATGGCGGTGCTTCTCCTGCCGATGATCGCCCCCCGCGCCAGCGGGGTTATGTACACCCTGGACCCCCTGGATCTCTGCCGGGGGGCCTGCCTGGTGGTCACCGCCATTCCCGGCCTGGCCACCCGCCTGGTGGACGGCAGCACCGTGCCGGATATCTTTCTGATTTCCCGCCAGGAAAGCCGTCATATTATGGCCCGCCAGCCGGCGCCCAAATCGGATGAGGCCCGGGATTCGGCCCCCGGCGCCAAGGAAGGCATGTGTCTCGAGGATGCCGCCGCCGCCTCCCTGGCTGAATGGGGGCTGGAACTGGAAGCCCTCTTCGGGTCCCCCCAGGATGTGGAGTGGGCCCAGGATCAGGCGGGCCGCCTGGTGGTACTGCAATCCCGCCCCATTGGCAGCGCCGGGGTCGGCGGGGCCGAGCCTTTGGCAACGGAGCCGGAAGCCGGTTCCCGGGACACCCCGGCGCCCACCCAGCATGTGGGAGTTTTGCTGGGCGAAGGAACCCCGGCCAGCGTCGGAGTCGCCGCCGGCCCGGTGTATCGCCTGGCCGGAGAAAAGGAGCTGGACCAGGTGCCGCCGGGCAGCATCCTGGTAACGCCGACCATCGGTCCCGAGCTGGTCAGCCTGGCCGACCGGGTCGGGGCGGTGATCGCCGAACGCGGCAGCAAGGCCAGCCATTTCGCCTCGGTGGCCCGCGAATTCCGGCTGCCCCTGGTGGTGGGCCTGGGGGAGCTGGCCAACTCTCTGCAAAGCGGCCAGATCGTCACCGTGGACGCCCATCGCGGGGTGGTCTATGACGGGGAGGTGCCGGAACTGCTGGCCTGGCAGGAAAAGCAGCAGGCCAAACCGCCCATACCCTTTCAACAACGGCTGGCCCCGGTGATGGAACTGATCAGCCCGCTCAACCTGACCGATCCGGCCGCGCCGGAATTCGCGCCGGGCAACTGCCGGACCTTTCACGATCTGGTCCGTTTCGTCCATGAAAAAGGGACCCGGGAGATGTTCTCCCTGGGGACCACCCCGGGCAGCGGCCTGCGGCGGGCCAAGCAACTGGTCAGCGAGATCCCCATCGTCATGCAGGTGCTGGATCTGGGCGGGGGCCTGACCCCCGCCGCCCGGGACCGCAAGGAGGTAACCCCGGCCCACTTCGCCAGCGTGCCCATGCAGGCGGCCTGGGCCGGGCTGGCCGACCAGGATATCAAGTGGTCCCAGGGGCTGGTCCACCTGGACTGGGAGCGCTTCGACCAGCTCAGCGCCGGGATTTTCAACCCCAAAACCTCGGCCCGGTTGGCCAGTTACGCGCTGGTGGCCGCCAACTATGCCCATCTGCTGCTCCGCTTCGGCTACCATTTCGCGGTGGTTGACGCCCTTGCCGGCGAGCGCCCCGAGGAGAATCATATCCAGTTTCGCTTCAAGGGCGGCGGCGGCTCGCCGGAGAAAAAGGGCTGGCGGCTGGCCATGCTCACCAGGGTCTTGACCCACTACGGGTTTGGGGTCAAAGTGCAGGAGGATATGCTGGAGGCCAAAGCGATGCGGCTGGATCAGCCGGCCAGCCAGTTGCGCCTGACCATTCTCGGCTACCTGCTGGGCCGGACGCCTTTGCTGGACATGGCCCTCAAAAACGAGGATGATGCCCTGGAGATGGCCGAACAACTGATCAAAAAATGGGCCGCCCCATGAGCACCAACCATTATCCCGTCTACTGGGTCACCGATCACCTGGCCACCGGCCCGGCCCCGATGTCCTACGACCACCTGGACGCCCTCAAGGCCGAGGGGATCGGGGCGATCATGAATCTCTGCGCCGAGTACTGCGATCTGCATGATATCGAGTCCCGCCAGGGCTTCGAGGTCTATTACCTGCCCATCGAGGACGAGGAGACCCCCCAACTGCAGGCCCTGGAAGCCGCCCTGGAGTGGCTGGACGAGGCGATCTACCTGGGCAAGAAGGTCTATGTCCACTGCCGCCACGGCATCGGCCGCACCGGCACGATAATTTCCGCCTACCTGCTGCGCCGGGGACTGGGCAGCAAGCTGGTCAAACAGAAGCTCAAGAAAATGCGCTCCAAGCCGGCCAATTTTTACCAGTGGTGGCTGGTGCGCAAGATCGGCAAGAAGGAGGGCAAACTGACCATCCGGGAGCCCTCCCTGGAGTGGAAGAGCCTGGTGGACCTGAGTCCGTTTTTCGCCGATTACGAAGCCCTGCTGACCGAGATTGACGCCCGCCTCGACCACGACGGGGTCGAGCAGCGCTGCGGCACCGGCCACAGCGCCTGCTGCAACGCCTTCGTCGAGGTTTCCCTGATTGAAGCGGCCTATCTCACCCATCATCTCAACGGCCGCTTGCACAGCATCGAGCGGCAGGCGGCCATTGAGCGGTGCGGGGAGGCCTCCCGGGCCATCCGCAAGCTCAGCGAGCGCTTTCCCGGCCAGGGGGATGACTTTCGGGATTTTTACACCAGCCAGGAACTCCTCTGTCCCTTGTCCCGGGGAGAGCAATGCCTGGTCGCCCCCTCCCGGCCCCTGGCCTGCCGGTTTTTTGATCTGCCGCCCCTGCTCGGCAATCCCGATTTTGTCGCCTCTTGCCGCAGCCGGGTTGAAGGGCTTTCCCGGGAGCTGTTTCTGGCCCTGGCCGGCGGTTTTCCCGGCCGGGAGCGGATTGTTTTTCCTTTGGTGGACGTGGTTTCCGGCAAGTTCGTGCAAACTTTTTTCCATCTCCTGTCCAGCGAACTGAGTGAAGAATAAGCATTAAACCTTTAGCCATGGGATGGGCCTGAAATTGATCGATATTCTGAAACAGTTTTATTTTTACCTCGATGCCCTGCTGATCGCGCCTTACCGGTTTTTTGAAATTCCGGAGGTCGGCTTCTTCTTCGGCACCTTTATCCTCTGCGTCTGGTGCATTCTGCTGGGCGAGCTGACCTTTCGGGTGGTCGCCCGAGCCAACAGCATCCACATGAACAAAATCCGGGCCGACGCAGTCAAGATGCACAACCTGTCCATCCAGGCCATTGCCGGCAAGGACAAGGAGAGCTACCGCTCCTGTAACAAGCAGGCCAACGAGGCTTTCGGCAAATACTTTTTCAACATGATCACCCAGGGGGCGGCCTACCTCTGGCCCCTGCCCTTCGCCCTGGCCTGGATGGCGACCCGTTTTTCCCAGATCGAATTCGAGCTGCTCTTTCCCTTGCCCATTATGGGCGATACCCTGGGATTCGCCGCCGTGCCGGTCAACCTCTATATCCTGACCCGCATCTTCTGGGGCAAACTCAAGCCCCATGTCTATTTTTTCAACCGGGACCCCAGGGTCGGGATCGACCAGGGCGAGGAAGAGATGCTCAGTTGGGAAGATTTGGGCCAGCGCCAGCTCCAGCTGAAAAAATCCCTCCAGGAAAAAGAAGCCGCCCCCCCATCCGACGAACGAAAATAGCCTATTCTTGCTGTTCGTTTTCGCATTACCGACCAACGCGTTTGGTGGGTTTTTGCGCGCGTGTCTAATTTGTCGACGCCGCAAAATGCCGCGACGACGACGGGGCACGCTTCGTAACTTATCGTTTTCTCATTACCGACCAACACGTTTGGTGGGTTTTTGCGAGCGTGTCTATTTTGGTTGCACCGCAACAAAAATGATGCAGCAACCTGCCCATGGTTGGGGTAGCGACCTGCCCCAACTAGATAGTTCTCGTTTTATCTGCCTGAGTTTTCAACGTAAAAAAAATCAGCAAGTTCGCCCAACCCTTTTCTCGCTGGCATCCTTCTTGCTAGTGCTACTGAAGAGCATGAAAACCGGGCCCCCCGCCGCGCCCCCAACCATTGTGGGGCCAGCCGGGCGCGACCGATAAAGAGGGCGACGAAAATATTGGCTAAAAAACAAGTAATTAGAGGAGCATCATGAAAAATTCACTCTACAGTATGTGCGGCATGTGCAGCGTCCGATGCCCCATTCGGGTGGAAACCGAAAATGACGAGGTCACCTGGATCGAAGGCAATCCCCACCTGCTGGGGGGGGCCTTGTGCGCCAAGGGGGCCGCGGCCACGGCGCTGCTCCAGGACGAGGAGCGGCCCCTGCAACCCCTGATCCGCAGCGGCGGCCGCGGCGCCGGCCGCTGGGAGAGCGTGAGCTGGTACGCGGCCCTGGACTACGTCGCCGACAAGCTTAACACCATCATCAAGAAGCACGGCCCGGAAAGCATCATTATGAGCTGCCGGGGGGGCCCCTTCGTGGATATCGTCAAGGCCTTCTGCAAGGGCCTGGGCTCCCCCAACTTCACCAATCACGACAGCGCCTGCGGCCGCAACGTCCACCACGCCAGCCAGTCCCTGTACGGCCTGGGGCGCAAGGGCTTTGTTTACGACCTGCCCAAATGTCGGCACCTGGTTCTCTTTGGCCGCAACATTCTCTCCTCCTTGCGGGTGGCCGAGGTCAACCAGGTGCTGGACATGCTGGACGCCGGGGGCAAGCTGACCTATGTCGATGTCCGCCAGACCCGGACCGGGATCAAGGCCGACCGCTTCTTCATGGTGGAGCCGGGCACCGATTACGCCCTGGCCCTGGGAATGATCAACGAGATCATCCGCCAGGACGCCCACGACCATGAATTCATCGAGCGCTACGTGGCCGACTTCGACAAGCTGGTCGAGTTCATCGAGCCCTACACCGCCGAATGGGCCGCCAAGGAATGCGGCATCAAGGTCAAGCACCTCAAGGATTCGGTGGCCGAAATCGCCGGGGCCCGGCCCAAGGTGGTCTTCCATCCCGGCTGGATGATGTCCCGCTACCGCGACTCCTTCTACACCAGCCGGGCCCTCCATATCCTCAACGTCCTGATGGGCAACATCGAGGTGCCCGGCGGCCAGATCTTCGCCAAGGGCCCGGGCGACTGCGGGGTCAAGGGGATCCGCAACCTGGTCGACCAGGTGCCGGCCCCCAAGGCCCAGCGGGCCGACGGGGTGGGCTGGAAATACAAGCATTTCGACAAGGGCCCGGGCCTCTTTCACCTTTTCTACGAGTCCATGCAGAGCGGGCAGCCCTACCCCCTCAAGGCCCTGATCTGCGCCCGGCACGATCCCTTCAGCTGCTTTCCCGATCCCAATGCCCAGAAGGAGGCCCTGGACAAGCTCGATCTCCTGGTCTCCATCGACACCCACTACAGTGAATTCGGCTGGTACAGCGACGTCATTCTGCCCGAATCCACCTTCCTGGAGCGGGACAGCATCATCGCGGTCCAGAAGGGGCCCAAGCCCCGCCTGATCATGCGCAACCGGGCCATCGAGCCGATGCATGACACCAAGAGCCTCTATGAGATCATCAAGCAACTGGCCGACCGCCTCAACATCGGCCATTATTTCCCGGCCTATACCGAGAGGGAACTGTGGAACTGGCAGCTTGAACCCACCGGCATCAAGGTGGAGGATTTCGCCGCCAAAGGTTTCGTGCCCCTGAGCGACAAGCCGGTGATGTTCGACCGCGACAAGCTGGAAGGCAAGTTCAAAACCCCTTCCGGCAAGATCGAAATCATCAGCGCCAAACTGACCGAGGCGGGGCTCGAATCGCTCAAGCCCTACGAGGCCCCGGACCGGCCCCCCAAAGCCCATTTCCGCCTGGTCTTCGGCCGTTCCCCGATTCACGCCCACAGCCACACCATCAACAACCCCCTGCTCCACGAACTGATGCCGGAAAACGCCCTCTGGATCAACAAGCGGTCGGCGGCCAAGCTGGGGGTTGCCGACGGCGACCTGGTGGACATCGGGGTCTGCGGCTGCAGCGGGTCCATCAAGGCCCATGTCACCGAATTCATCCATCCCGGGGCGGTGTACATGGTCCACGGCTTCGGCCGCCAGATCCCCCTGCAGAGCCGGGCCTACCATGCCGGCATTGCCGACCAGAAGCTGATGCGGGGCATGCTCCAGGAAATGGACCCGGCCGGCGGCGGCCTCAACCTCTGCGAATGCTTCGTCACCGTGCGCCGCAGCCCCAAGAACCCCAAGAGGATGGTGGAATTATGAACAACTACATGCTCTACCTCAATTCGAAAAGGTGCATCGGCTGCCACGGCTGCGAGGTTCACTGCAAGACCAACAAGCGGTTGCCCGAAGGGCCCAGCCTGTGCGAAATCAGCCATGAGCCCCTGAAAATGGTGGGCCGGATTCCCAAGACCGAGTTCCAGTTCCGCTCCTGCTACCACTGCGACGATCCCCATTGTGTGCCGGTCTGCCCCACCGGGGCCATGCGCAAACGGGCCGACGGGATTGTCTATATCGACCAGGAAAAGTGCATCGGCTGCGTGGCCTGCGTCGGGGCTTGCCCCTGGAATATCCCCCAGCTCAACCCGGCCACCGGCAAGGTGGTCAAGTGCGATTACTGCCTGGACCGGGTAGACGCCGGGCTCAAGCCGGCCTGCGTCACCCGCTGCACGGCGCATGCCTTGCGCTTCGTCGCCTTGCAAGAACTGTAAACCGGCAGCAGGTAAGCGATCACGGGGCACCGCATCTTGCGGCGATCGGGCCGGCTCACGTGCTGAAGCACGCATCGCCGTCCCGCTTGCCGCAAACTGCGGCACCCCGTGACCGCTTACCCCGTGAACCTCTTGAACCCCTTGATCAGTTACGGCAACAGAACTACATCTTTGGCCGATCAGCCCCCGCGGCATAGCGCTGCTATAGCCGCGGGGGTTGCTTGGCCAAATCTGCGGCACTGCTGCCGGTTTACTGAGTTTGGGGGGTCTTTCTTTTTGTTGTTGTCTGGGGGTGGGGGCTTTTGTATGCTTCGTTTTGGGCTTTTTTTTGGAGCTTAGTCAGGGGCGGAGCGGATGAAGAATTTTTTGTTGGTTGCTGGGCTGGGGCTGGGGTTGGGGCTGGCTGCCCTTGGCGGGCTGGGGGGGTGTTCCGAGGAGCAGGCCACCCGGGTTGATCTCAGCGACCGGGGGCCGGCCATGCTGCCGGCGCGCTCGGAGGCCATCACTTATGCCTACCTGCCCCAATATGCCCATTCCGTTGCCCATCGCCGTCACCGGCGGCTGGTGGAACATTTGCGGGCGGAGACCGGCCTGCCTCTGCGCCAGGTCTTTCCAGCCACCTTCGACGAGCACCTCAAGATGGTGATCCGGGGTGAAATCGATATCTCCTTTACCAATCCTTTCGTTTACATCCAGATGGCCGATTACGGCGTCCGGGCCTTCGCCCGGGTGGTGGAGGACTCCAGCGGGGCGGACTTTCGCGGCCAGCTTATCACCCGGGTCGACAATACGGAAATCAACGCCATCGAGGACTTGCGGGGCAAGCGCTGGCTGGCCGTGGATCCCATTTCCGCCGGGGGCTACTTTTTTGCCCTGGGCCTGTTTGCCGATCACGGCCTGCAACCGGCGGATTTCGGCGAAGTGGCTTTTGCCGCCGGCAGCGGCAAACAGGAGCAGGTCGTGCTGGCCGTCTACTCGGGAGCCTATGATGTCGGCTCGATCCGGGAAGGTACCCTGCCGCTGCTGGCCGACAAAGTGGACTTGAGCCGCATCCGGGTGCTGGCCGAGACCCAGCCCTACCCCGGCTGGCTCTATGCCGCCGGCCGGGGCCTGGCGCCCGAAGTGACCGCCAAGATCGCCGCGGCCCTGTTGAGCCTGGATTCGGACAACCCGGATCAGGCCGCCATCCTGGAGGCCGCCGGCTTCAAGGCCATCATCCCCGCCGCGGACGCGGATTATGACCCCATTCGCGAACTGGCCGTCAAGCTTGCCCTGCCCTGAGCCGCGGGACTCCTAGCCATGTCTTTTCTTTTTCACCTGAAGTTCCGCACCAAGCTGATCCTGGGGATCTGCGGCATCGTCATTTTTATCGCCTTGCTGCTGGCCGTCACCATCGCCCGGATGGCCTCCCAGGCCCTCATCGAAGAGAGCAAGCAGCGCGGTTCCGTCCTGACCGAAAACCTGGCGGTCCGGGTGGAGCAATGGCTGCTGGTCGAGGATTTGCTCCAGCTCAAGAACCTGGTCGACGAGCTCGCCCGCCTGGATGACGTGGAGTACGCCTTTATCCAGAACATCCACGGCGAGGTGCCGGCCCACAGCTTCAGCGGCGGTTTCCCTCGCCAGCTCGGCCGGATCCACCCGGAGTTGCCGGAAGACCGCGCGGTTATCCTGTTGGACACCGGGGCCGGGTTGGTTTACGATTTTGCCGCCCCCATCCTCATCGACGGCCAGTGGTTCGGCACCGCCCGGGTCGGTCTGTCCCGCGCCGGGGTGCAGCAGGTGGTCAACCGCCTGCTCCGGGTCGTGGTTGCCCTTTCCGCCGGGGCCCTGCTGATCGCTTTGCTGGCCGGAACCATCTTTGCCGGCCAGGTCACCCGCCGCCTCAATAACCTGCGCAGCTCCGCCGAGGAGCTGGTCAAGGGCCGGCTGGACCAGCAGATCGGGCCCACCCTGCGCCGCAACTGCTGGGAGCTGCGCCACTGCGGCCAAACCGACTGCCCGGCCCATGGCGACCACCGGCGCCGCTGCTGGTACCTCGACGGGACCCTTTGTCCGGAATGCGGGCCGGGCACCTTCGCCGCCAAACAGGACTCCTGCCAGGAATGTCCGGTTTTTCTGCAAAACAAGGGGGATGAAATCCAGGATCTGGCCGAAACCCTGGATATCATGGCCCTGGCCCTGCGCTCCCGCCTGGAGGAGCTGCAGGCGGCCGAACGGGTCCTGACCCGCCAGCAGCAATTGTTGAGCACCATCCTCGAAGTCATCCCCGACTTTGTCTGCCTGCTCAACGAGAAGCTGGAATATCTCACGGTAAACAAGGCCGCTGCCGACTTCATCGGGCTGGCCCCAACAGAACTGGCCGGCCGGCCGGCTCGCGAGGTTGCCGCCACCCATGAACACACACTGCTGCTGGCCGCCGAGGGCCGGGCGGTGCTGGCCGCCGGCAAGGCCCGCCAGCGGGAGCTTACCGTCCTGCGGGACGGCCGGACCTACTGGTGGCACCTGGTCGGGGTCCCGGTGGTGGAAAAAGGTAAAAATATCGGGGTATTGCTCGCCGCCCGGGACATTACCCAGATCAAAAGATACCAGGAGCAGCTAATCCAGGCCCAGAAGATGGAATCGGTGGGCCAGCTCGCCGGCGGGGTGGCCCATGAGATCAACACCCCCCTGGGGATCATTCTCGGTTATGCCCAGTTGCTCCAGGAAGACGAAACGCCGGACCCCGAGCAACTGAGCCAGGATCTGCGGGTTATCGAAAAGCAGGCCAAAGCCTGCCGCAAGATCGTCTCCGACTTGCTGGGCTTTTCCCGCCAGGTCCAAAGCGCCAAGCGCGACATCTGCTTCAACAATACCATCATGGAGGCCGCCGCCCTGGTCCGGCACGCCTTTTCCCTGGACCGGATCGAGATTATTCTCGATCTCGACGACCGCTTGCCCATCATTTACGCCGATCCGGAGAAGCTCAAGCAGGTCTGGATCAATCTCTTCAGCAACGCCCGGGACGCCATGCCCGGCGGCGGCCTGATCCTGGTCAAAGTCAGCCTGGACAGCCCCCGCCAGACCATCACCGTCCAAGTGGCCGACACCGGCAGCGGGATGGCGGAGCACGAGCTGAACAAGATCTTCGATCCCTTTTACAGCACCAAGCCGGTGGGCCAGGGCACCGGCCTGGGACTGTCGGTTTCCTTCGGGATCATCGAGGATCATGGCGGCCGCATCCGGGCCTTCAGCCCGCCGCCACCGGAACTCTCTCCCTTGCGCACTGCCTCCGTCCGGTTGCCGGAAGATATCGTCCCGGGCAAAGGAGCGGTCTTCGTCGTCGAGTTGCCGCTGGATTTCCACGCCCAGAACGACGAGCTGTCTGCTGTTCAGTAGCTTACAAGCCATTTGGCTTTGGATGTATCCGCACGCTGCCACAACCCCTTTCGCAGCAAAATCCACCATCGCTCAGCCGGCGCCGGCCTCTGGCCGGGACAGCCGGCCGGAAGACCATTTTTTCCTTTCCCCGCTTGCCCCGGCTCCCCCATTAAATCAGCCCCGAACCAATTATCGGTTCTTGCCCCCAATGGCGCGGGCCGCAAGCCTCCAATAAGATCAATCAACTAAATTAGGCAAACCATAAAAAAATAATTGCGCAACACTTTTATATTGGTATTATCGATCGGCATTAATCAGCCGGCGGCGCCTGCCGCCTGGACTATTCCGGAGCAACAAGGGAAGGAGGAACAGCGATGATAAGACAGAAATTGGGCGGCCTTTTGGCCCTGGGGATCATGGCGGCCCTGCCGGCGGGCGCCGGAGCGGCCACCGGTCAGGAAAGCTGGGCAAGCGGCAGCTTTTCCGGCCAGGCCGGCCTCCACTGGCAACGGGAAAAGGCGCGGGAAGCCGAGCCCGGCGAAGCCGCCACGGCCGGTTTTGCCGCCGCCCATGCCGGCTTCAGTTATGAAACCCCGCCTTGGGATGGTTTCAGCCTGGGCCTGGGCGCCTGGGGCACGACCAGGCTCGATGAACGCCACTCGGGCGACTACCGGGAGGAAATCGCCAAGGACCTGGTCATCAACAATGCTTTTGCCCGCTACCACGACGCCTACTGGGGGGATTTGACCCTCGGCCGCCAGGCCGTCGAGCTGGAATGGCTGATCGATTACATGGAGGGGGCCATGGCCCGCCTTACCCCGCGGGAAGAACTGGCAATCAGCCTGGGCTGGGCCCGGCGCCGGGCCATCACCGATCCGGACGAGGTGGTGGATTTCACCAGGCTGAACGGCAACCGGGGGGTTTACGTCCTCGATGTCAAATACCAGCCGCTGGCGTGGCTCGAACTCAATCCTTACTACTATCACGCCCCCCGCGAATTCCGGGCCCCAGGTTTGCGCGCGGTGACCTCCTATGAACCGGCCCCGGAACTGGCGGCCGCCACCATGGTCCAGTGGGTCCGCAGCACCGCCCACCGTGATTCCGTCCTGGCTGACGGGCTGGAAAACGGCGGCCTGGTCTGGCTGGAACAGAGCCTGGACTACCGGGGCCTGGAGCTGGCGGGCGGATATCTCAAGACCGACCGCCGGGGAGCCGGGGGCATTGACAGCTTCGGCGATCAGCAACCATTTGAAGAAGGCAATCGGCTCTTCTCGGCCAATGCCCGCACTTTTTACCTGGGCGCGGCTTACGAAGTCGGCCCGGTCACCCTGGCGGCGCTGTACGGCACCACCCGCTACGATGAAGATGGTGAGCGGCTGCGGGAAAAAGAGCTCAACCTGACCGCCGCCAGTGAAATCATGCCCAACCTGGAGATAGAATTGCTCTACGCCAAGGTCAGCAACGATATCCGGGCGGACAGCTACCAGTTGCTCAAAACCGGTCTGGTTTATCGTTTCTGAGCCGGGCCGGGCAGGGCAAAAGGCGGGCGGCAATTCAGTTCTTGCCGGCGGCCAGGCTGATTTTTTCGGTTACCTTGCGGCGATACTCGGCGTCTTCGAGCTGCAGGGGGCGCTGGCGCATCATCCCGAGCTTGAGGTTGAGGACCTTGAGTTTTTTCATCTGCCGCAGGCGGGTATGCTCGTCCTCGCCGGCGGCGATCAGATCCTCGAGCTGGCGGATTTCCCGGCTGGTCGCCAGCTCCGGGGGCAGGTAACCGGCATTTTTGAGGATCTTGTAAGCCATCCGCAGATCGGCGGGGATATGGCTGTGATCCTCGAACACCAGGGGCTTGCCCTTGCAGGAGCCCCCGTCCAGGGTTCCTTCGGCGATGGCCTGGCTGATCCGTCTTTCGGCGATGATTTCGATGGCGCTGAACATGACGACAATTTTCCTTATTTTTTCCGGGAAGACAAGGGCAAAAGCAATTGGCGCAGGGCGGTCTGGCGCACCGAGGTGTCCTGGTTGTTGACGGCCAGGGCCAGGGCCCGGCGGCTGCCCACCAGCACCGCCAGTTGGCGGGCCCGGGTCAGGCCGGTATAGACCAGGTTGCGGAAGAGCATCCGGTAGTGCTGGGTCAGCAGGGGGATAATCACCGCCGCGAACTCGCTGCCCTGGGATTTATGGATGGTGATGGCGTAGGCCAGCTCCAGCTCCGGCAACTGATCGCGGCGGTAAAGCACCCGGCGATGGTCCGGGGGAAAAGTGACCTCGCAGGTTTCGCTCTGGTGGTCGATGGCGCTGATGGTGCCGATGTCGCCGTTGAAGACCCCGAGTTCGTAATTGTTGCGAATATGGATGACCCGGTCGCCGCGCCGGAAAACCCGGTCGCCGAACTGTACTTCCGGCCGATCCGGGCCGGGCGGATTGACCTCGGCCTGGAGGACCGCGTTGAGGTTGCGGGTGCCGAGGCTGCCCCGGGTCATCGGGGTAAGGACCTGGATTTCGATCTTGCCGCCACGATACTTGGGAATCCATTCCCGGTAGAGTTTCTTGACCACCTCCACCGCCGCCAGGCCGTAATGGAGCGAGGACCAGGGGTGGACCTTCTTGAGCAGGGCCTTGAGCTCCGCCGCCCTGGTGCCGGCCTCCAGCAGTTCCTCCAGCTTGACATGGCGGAACTTGGCCGGCACCACCAGTTCGCTTTCATAAGGCGTCACCTTCTCTCCCAGCCGGAAATCCCAGGGCGCCACGGCGGCCCGGAACTCCCCGTAATCGGCGGCGAAATGGCGGCGGACCCGGGCGAGGAAATCGAGCTGCTCCTGGGTGGCCTCGTCGGAGTCGAGAAAGAGGCAGTCGCTGCCGTCGCGCCAGCGCTGGGGATGCTGGAAGGGGGAGTCGATCCGGGGAACTTCGCCCTGGTTGATCTGGTGGGCGAAGCGGATGATGGCCGAGGCGGCGGCCTGGCGAAAGACCCTGGTCAGCCGGAAAGCAGGGACGGTCCCGGCGGCCAGCAGGTCGCGCAACACATTGCCGGCTCCCACCGGCGGCAACTGGTCGGGATCGCCGATCAAGAGCAGTTGGCCCCCCGGCGGCAAGGCCCGCAACAGGGCGGCGCTCAAGCTGATGTCCAGCATCGAGCACTCGTCGACGATCAGAAAATCGCCTTCCAGGGGATTTTGCTCATGGCGCTTGAAGCCGGTACCCTGCCATTCCAGGAGGCGATGAATGGTCCGGGCCTCCCGGCCCACCACTTCGCCCAGGCGCTGGGCGGCCCGGCCGGTGGGCGCGGCCAGCAGGACCTTCTTGGCCAGGGCCTCCAGCAGCAGGACCAGAACCCGGGTGGCGGTGGTCTTGCCGCAGCCCGGCCCGCCGGTGAGGATGGCCAGACGCTGGCCGGCGATACCGGCCACTGCCTGGCGCTGCTCCGGGGATAATTCCAGGCCCTGGTCGCGGCCGAAGCGGGCCAGCCATTTTGCCACCCCCTCGCCATCCACCGGCGCCGGACCGAGCAGGGCCCGGATCCGGGCCGCCACCGTTTCTTCCTCGAAATAGAGGGATTTGGCGTAATAACAGGTATGGGGAAGGCCCTGGTCGTCGGCCAGAGTCCGGACCATCAGCCTGCCCTCCTCCGCCAGCCGCCGCAGGAGCCCGGCCGCCCGGGCGCCGATATCCAGGTCCAGCAGTTCCCGCACCCCGGCGTCCACCTGCTCCAGGGTCAGATAGCAGTGGCCCTGTTCCCGGCCGGCGGCCAGGACATGGCGGATGGCCGCCATCAGGCGGGGGTCGCCATCGGGAGCAAAGCCCAGGCTTAAAGCCACCCGGTCGGCGGAAAAAAACCCGATCCCGTAGATATCCTCGGCCAGCCGGTAGGGGTCCGAGCTGACCACGGCAATGGCCTTATCACCGTATTCCTTGTAGATCCGCACCGCAAAGAGGGTGCTGATCCCGTGGCCCTGCAGAAAAAGCATGACCTCGCGGATGGCCCGGTGCTCCTGCCAGGCCGCGCTGATGCTTTTGAGCTTGGCGGCGGCGATGCCCGGCACCTCGGTAAGCCGCTCGATCTCTGCCTCGAAGAGCTCCAGAGTCCGGTCGCCGAAATGGCGAACGATCTTGCGGGCGGTCTTGGGGCCGACCCCCTTGATCAACCCCGAGCCGAGATATTTTTCCAGAGCCGCGGCGGTGGCCGGCTTCAACTCCAGGGCGGTTTCCGCCTTGAACTGGCGGCCGAAACGGGGATGTTCGCTCCACTGGCCGAGAAAGCGCATGGTGGCCCCGGCGAACACCCGGGTCTGGTGAACCACCACCGTCACCGCCTCCTGCCGCTGGTCGAAGGGCTGCACCCGCAGCACCGACCAGCCGTTGTCCGGATTATGGTAGGTGATCCGCTCGACAATCCCCTTCAGTTCATCCGCCATCCGTCACTTCCCCGCAGTGACCGGCCCGGCCGAGCCCCCCGCGGCCCTGCAGCTCGAACCGGGGGGTGACCGCCCAGCGGCGGCCGCTCTTGGATAGCCTGGGATAAATCGCGGGCCGCGTTGACCGGGCCGCAAATCAGACCTTGAGTTTTTCGGACTTCAGGGCATAGGCCAAGGCGATCCCGGCCAGAAAACCCGCCGCCAGATTCGAGGCCAAGGTGATCCCCACGATGATAATCGGGACAAACAGCTCCTTGCGGGTTTTCAGATCCAGAATGGTGAGGCTTAATTGCGCCCCGGCGAAGATCAGCAGAATCCCCAGGGCGGCCATGGGCAGAAGATAAATGACCCCCAGGAGATGTTGGCCGAAAAAGAGGGCCAGCAGGATAAAGATGGCGCCGATAATCAGGTTCGACCCACCGGTGCGGGCCCCGAAGCAGTAACGGGAAGCCAGCCCCCCCGCCCCATGGCACATGGGCATGCCGCCCAGAAAAAAGCTTATCAGGTTGCCGAAAGACATGCTGAGGCAGAGCCCCCGGTAGGTCACCCGCTTGCCCTCCTCGGGAAAATAGCGCTGGGCCAGATCGCCGCTGGCAATGACGGCATTCCCCAGGGTCATGGGGATCTGGGGCAGCACCAGCACCAGCAGGGCGAAGGTGAAATCAGGAGCCGAGGGAAACCCGAACGGCAGCAGTTCGGGCAGATAAAGGCCTAGCTTCATTTGCAGCAAACCATCACGGGTTCCCAAAACCAGGCCGATTAACAGACCGGCCCCGACGACGACAATGGCGGCCGGCAAGCGCTTATTATCCAGCAACAACAGGGCCAGCAGGCCCAAAATAACCCCGATCACCAGGCCAATTGGCAGCGGCCCCAGGCTCTGGATGGTGAGATAGGGTTCCGCCGCCGCCCGTAACGCTTGCAGTTGAGTGGTGCCCAGCATCAGCTTCACCCCCTGGGTAACCAGCAGCACCCCGGTGGAGAGTTGGACTCCCCGAATCACCGGGGTGGGAATGTAGCGGCCGATCAGGGTGATGATGCCGGTCCCGCCGATGATCAGCAGAAAAATGAAGGTCAATAGGATGGAAGCCTGGATCTCGACCGCGCTGACGCCGGTGGCGATGGCATAGGCGGCAATGACCTTCATGGGCTCGACGGGAGTGGTTACCCGGAAATAAAGGCCGGTAAAGACATAGCAGATCCCGACGGCCAGAAACAGGCCCAAAGGATTGAGGCCATTGATCAAAATCATGCCGATGGCCAAAGGCAGGATGGTCCCCAAGTCTCCCAGGGAACCAGCAAACTCCATCCGGTTGAAGCTAAAAGCAGTTTTGGGAGGGGGAGGTTGTTGGCACTGTTCCTGGGTGTTGTCCATCTCATCAACTCCTATCCGCAAAGTTGCTTTTTCCGCGCCTTAGCTGATGCGGTTGCCGGAGACTGTCCGGTCAAGCCATATTTCCAAGCGAGAAACATTATCAGCAGCGCTGCCAGGATAAAACCGTCGCAATAATTGCATCTGATTAAAACTGTATAGTTTCTTTTGAGCGCTGAACGCAACCTAATTGTCACAAAAAAAGGCCCCGCTTCTTGCCAGACGTAAACGACCGTAAGTGCCGCAGGTTGCGGCAAGCGGGCCTGCGCCGCGTACATCAGCACGCAAGCCGGACCGATCGCCGCAAGATGCGGTGCTGCCGCCGGTTTACGCCAGGATAAGGAAGAGGAGGGGCAGGGTGATAAAGGAGAACAGAATCCCCAGACCGATCAGGGCGGAGATGAGCCGGGGGGAGAAACCGGCAATAACCGCCAGGGCGCCGGCGGAAATCATCGGGGGCATGCCGGCTTCAAAGACCGCGACCTTGGCGGCCGGGCTGTCCAGGCCCAGGACCTTGACGGTCAGCAGGGCCAGCAGGGGGGCCAGACCGAGCTTAATCACCAGGCCCAAACCCAGGGGGGCCAGGGTCTCGCGGCCGAGACGGAGGCTGAATTGCATGCCGACGGCGATCATCACCACCGGCACCAGGGTGGCGGCCAGGCTTTCCAGCAGGGCGCTCACCGGACCCGGATAAACCGCCGACCGCAGGGCGAGAGCCAGCAACAGGGCCAGAAAGGGCGGAAATGTGACGATTTTTCGGCTGACCGTCCGCCAGTTGGGCTTCTCCGCCTGGTGGCCGTAAAGGGCCAGGATCAGCGAGCCGTAAGTGCACAGGGCCAGGAACGAGCCGAACTGGTCGTACATCAAGGCATAGGGGATGCCATCCTCGCCGAAAAAGGCCCTGACCATCGGGATGCCGAAAAAGGAGGTATTGCCCAGGGGCACCATCAGCAGCAGGGCCCCGGTGATTTCCCGGCTCCAGGCCAAAGCGCGGGCCAGCCCCAGCACGGCCAGGGCCCCGACCGCCACCATGCCCCAAGGCATCAGGACGGTGACCAGCAGATCGCGGCTGAAAACGAGCAGAGGCACCTTGAGCAGCACCAGGGCCGGCAAGGAGACGTTGATGACGAACAGATTGAGGGTCTGGGCGGCATCCCGGGGCAGCACCGGCAGCCGCCGCAGCAGCACCCCGATCAGCAGAAAGGAGATGGTCAGAACAAAATTTTCCATCAGCCGGCCTTGCTCTCCAGTTCTTCCCAGCGCCGGTAAATCACGGCGAGTTTTTCTTCCAGGGCGCTTAGCCGGGCCTGGTGGACGGCCAGCTCCGCCGGGGGGCGGCGGAAGAAATCGGGGGCCGCCATCAGGGCCAGCAGTTCCGCCTGTTCAGCCTCCAGGGCCTCGATCCGGGCGGGCAGGCCCGCCAGTT